>UQXC01000056.1 GCA_900544995.1 uncultured Collinsella sp.
TGCGGCTGATCCGGTTCGACCGGGCCGCGCGGCAAGGAGATATATTGCCAGACCGGAGGGCCCCCGCGGGCGGGAATCGCGCACTCCATATTTTGTTCACAAATGAATAGAACCCTCAGTTGCTTCGCTGAGGCCGTATTCGAAGCAGCAGCTTCTGATATTGGCGATGACCAGCTGGTTTATAGGTGTTAAGGCATCGGTCATCTCTGGAGCGCCACTTTACTCCAAAAGCATCAGCTATTTGTTTCCCGTCGGTAAAAGGCAGGTTTTGTTCGCCGAGCGTTCTTATATATAGAGAAGTTCGGGGTCGGACCCGTGCCGCGGCAACAAAAAAGCGGCCGGCATCCGCCAGTCGCTTTTCTATTCTATGGTGGGCCGTCAGGGGTTCAGCCTGCTCCGCAGGCGGCCGCTGCGGCGCTTCGCGCCTTGCGCGCTGCGCTGGCAAACGCTCACGCGTTTACTCAGCTCCGCGCCCCGACGGGTTCGAACCCATGCCTTGGCAACAAAAAAAGCGACCAACCGGAGTCGATCGCTTTCTATTCTATGGTGGGCCGTCAGGGGTTCGAACCCTGGACCTTGGGATTAAAAGTCCCCTGCTCTGCCAGCTGAGCTAACGGCCCGCGGGTGGCATTGTACCACGGTCCGGCACTATTCCCAACTCCATTGGCCGTTCTGGAAAATCACAACTTCACGTCCATCAGGCGTAATGCCCGTAATATCGATGTCGTCCGTGCCGATCATAAAATCGACGTGCGTGCTCGAGACGTTAACGCCATGCTCCAGGAGCTCCTCCTTGGACATGTCATACCCACCCTCGATGCATTCGGGGAAACCGACACCTAGCGCGAGATGGCAGCTAGCGTTCTCGTCATAGAGCGTATCGTAGAACAGAACACCACTTTCGCGGATCGGCGTGTTCTTGGAAATGAGCGCGACCTCTCCCAGGTGAGCAGCGCCCTCGTCAGTATCGATGATACTTGCGAGCGTTGCCTTGCCCACGCGGGCGTCGTAGTCCACCACGCGGCCGCCCTCGAACTTAATCCAAAAATCGTCGACTTTATTGCCGTGGTGGATGAGCGGCATGGCCGAGTACACGATACCGTCGGCGCGCATGCGATCGGGCGAAGTGAAGACTTCCTCGGTGGGAATGTTGGGGAAGAAGGGGTGTCCATCGGGCGTCTTGCCCTTGCCGCCGGCCCACTCATGGCCCTTCGTCATACCAATCGTCAGATCAGTTCCGTTCGAAGCGGTGTAATGCAGGCAGTCAAAACGATTGTCGTTCATGAAGCGCAAGTTCTTTTCGAACGCCGCGTCATGAAGCTCCCAGTCGCTCTCCGGGTCCTGGCCATCGGCACGAGCGGTATGCAGAATCGCATTCCATAGTTTATAAATCGCAACCTCATCCGCATCGCCCGAGAATACCTCGCGAGCCCAGGCAACGACCGGCGCGCCGGCGATGCACCACGGGTTGATGTTGTAGTCCAGTCCACGGCGGAAGACCTTGCACTGCGTGTTCCTTGCCTTAGAAGCTGCAGCAGGCTTAGCGGGATCGATGCCCTTAAGGGCGGCAGGATCCGCACCCTCGATAAAGACAAAGCAGGCACCATCCTGGGCCAGGGAATCCAGCTGCAGGCGCTTCCACTCGGGCGTCTGTTCAAAATAACTTTTCTCGACATGCTCGTACGCGAGTCTCGTCACGGCATCATCGGCCCAAATGACCGTCACGTGGCCAGCGCCGGCGGCATAAGCCTCCGCGACCACCACGCGGGCAAAAGGCGCGCACTCGACCGGAGACTGAACGACGACCTCCTGGCCGGGCTTGACGTTTACGCCCTTGCGGACGACCAGGCGCGCGTAGTTTTTAATCTTTGGCTCCAGGGCCTTCATGCCCTCCAGAGCCTCTTCGACCGTCAGGGCAGCTCGAATCATGTGCCACTCCATCTATCTATAGAACAGTAAAAAGGCGCGCCGCGAAAACGACGCGCCTTATATCTTAGCGATAAGTATGGATACAAACGCTACTTCTTCTTGGAGTCCTTTTTGTCCTCCTCGGCAGCCGCGCGCTCAATAAGAGCGTTGAGCTTGTTCTCGGACATGCCCTCGGCCTGCGTGCGGTACATGTTGCGCAAGGGACGAATGCGAACGAAGTCGTAGATAAAGTCACCCAGAATGATGACATAGGACAAAACGATGCCGACCATCTGGACGGGACTGGACACCGTGCCGCCGGGAGCGAAGTAGAGCGAAGCCCAAATTGCCACGACGAGCACCATGCCGATGGCGAGCACGGCCCACCAGATACGACGGCGCTTGGTGTAGTCCTCATCCTGCTTGAGGAGAATATTCGACACCGTGTAGATACGATCCTCGCGAGCACGCTGCTTGGCCTTGCGGGCGCGCTTCTCCTCCTTGGAAAGGCCGTCCAGGTTTTCACCCTTCTCAAGCTCTTTGCGGCGAGCTTTAGACGAAGCCGGCACGACGCGAACGGAGCTCGCTGCCTGGCGGGCGGGCTTAGCAGATGCGGCGGACTTGCGCGCAACCCCGGTAACTTCGTGGGATTGCGTGCGCTTGTTCGTGGCGCTACGGGTACTCACTTATGCGTTCTCCTTCATGCTTGTGAACTGGGAGCCCGTGATGATCTGGAAGGCCTCGCGATAGCGCTCGGACGTGCCATCGATGACCTCGGCGGGCAGGTGCGGGGTCTCCCCCGTCATATCCCAGTTGGCTTTGAGCCAATTGCGGACGAATTGCTTGTCGTAGCTGGGCTGAATCTTGCCCTCCTCGTAGCTGGCGGCAGGCCAGAAACGGCTGGAGTCGGGCGTGAGGCACTCGTCGATCAGCGTGACCTTGCCATCGATGACACCAAACTCAAACTTAGTGTCGGCAATGATGATGCCACGGGTCGCTGCACACTCGGCGGCAGCCTTGTAGATCTTAAGAGACAGATCGCGGATCTGCGTGGCGATGTCCTCGCCAACGATCTCGCAGCAACGCTCGAACGAAATGTTCTCGTCGTGGTCGCCGATCTCGGCCTTCGTGGACGGCGTGAACAGCGGCTCGGGAAGCTTGGAGGCCTCGGTTAGACCCTCGGGCAGCTGGATGCCGCAGACGGTGCCGTTCTCGTCATAGGTCTTCTTGCCCGAACCGGTCAGATAACCGCGGACGATGCACTCGATAGGAATCGTCTGGGCCTTCTTGACCAGCATGGCGCGGCCTGCGAGGTAGTCACGATACTCGGCAAACTCCTCGGGGAAATCCGCCGGGTCGATGGAGACGAGATGGTTGGGAACGATGTCGGCAAACTTATCGAACCAGAATGCCGAGATGCGGTTGAGCACCTCTCCCTTAAACGGAATCTCGTCGGGAAGAATGAAGTCGAACGCAGAAATGCGGTCGGTGGCGACCATCAGCAGGTTTTCACCGGCATCATAGATATCACGAACCTTGCCACGGGAATCCGGACGACGCTCCATCGTTGTCACGTGAGTCACTCCTTACCAAAATACGACAGTAATGCGGGTTCTTCCCCGCATGTTTTCGCAAACTCGGAACGGCAGGGACGAAACCCCTCCTTCACCGAATAGCGAAAAGCTAGTGCTCCATTGTAGTAGATGCCGCGTCCGCCGTGTGCTCGCGAGGCAGATGAATCGTAAAAGTCGTACCCTTTCCAAGCTCCGACTCCACGGATATGTAGCCGTGATGACGTTCGACAATCTGCTTGGTCACGGCGAGGCCCACGCCCAGGCCACCCGCCTCGCGGGCGCGACTGGCGTCGGCACGCCAAAAACGACCGAAGATGCGCGACAAATCATCCTTGGCGATACCGATGCCCGTATCCGAAACCGCGATATCGACGTGCTTGCGGTCGCTAAGCACCGACACCACGACCCAACCGCCCTCGGGGGTGTAGCGCATGGCGTTGCTCATGAGGTTGATAACACATTGCGTGATCATGTCGGGATCGGCTTCGACGACATCGTCGTGACCCTGGGTCTCGTCCGCAAAGCGCAGGCGCAGATCGCGGTCGACAAACAGGCGCTCCTGGGCATTGACGATGGAACGCACGAAAGGAACCATGTCCACCGGCTCAAGGTTGAGCGGAGCCGTGCTGTTTTCCATGCGCGACAGGTCGAGCATCTGCTGCACCAGACGAGCCAGGCGACGCGTCTCGGAAGCAACGGTCTCCAAATGCTCATCGTCGGTGGGATACACGCCATCCTGCATGGCCTCGACCGTTGCGAGCATGGCCATAAGCGGCGTGCGAAGCTCGTGTGCAACGTCTGAGGTCAGGCGCTTCTCGTGTTTCATATCCTTCTCGAGCGAAGTGGCCATCTCATCGAAGGTCTCACCCAGCTGATCGATCTCGTCATCACCGCGCAGTCCCGTGCGAGCCGACAGGTCGCCGTCACGGATTTGCTTTGCGGTACTGGTGATGCGATGAATCGGCTTGGTGAGCATGCGCGACACGAGCGATCCGATAACGACCGAAATGCAGATTGCAACAACCGCGGCGAGGGCCATGGCGTTAAAGGTCTTCTCCCTAAACGCAGAGTCCGCCTTAGTGAGCAAAGCGTCGGAGCCGATGGCCCACAGCTTTACCTGTCCGACATGCTCGCCGGAAGACGTTACAATCTCGACGTTAGCAACGCTATCGGAGTCGGTTGGAGCAGACGAGACCGGGCTATGCGATGCCCTCTTGCCGCTCGTGTCGTCGGTCGTAGCCTGGTTTTCGCGTACATCGGCGGTGGCGCTTGCCGAGGGCCAGGAATCGTCATAAACGATCACACCCTTTTTATTGACGACCTGCATGCCCAGATCGTCGGAAACCAAACTCGACGTTGCGACCGTGCGCAGTTCTCCCGCGGTCCAAGAGCCGTTTTCCTCATATGAGATCGCCAACTTCTCGGCAGCGGAATTTGCGATTTCGACGATATTGGAGCGTGTGTAATCCGAAAAGACCGTGCCCCACACAACAGAGACAACGCCCACCAGCACCAATACTGTCATGAGCGATGTCAGAGCAAAAGCAAGTGCCATGCGCGAGGGATAGCTCATCGTTGGCCGTGAATCGGAACGAGGCGTGTTCCAACTAGCCTTGGAACCCGCCTCGCTCTCCTGCTTGTGCTTTTGTCCGATTTCAAAGCGCGCAGGTGTCATATGTGATTTCCCTATTTCTCGTCCGACTTATCGGTCTTGGCCGGAGCCTCGAAGCGATAGCCGACACCATGGACGGTGTAGAGCCACTTGGGCTTCTTGGGATCATCGCCCAGCTTGGCGCGAAGATTCTTCACGTGGCTATCGATGGTGCGCTCATAGCCCTCAAAGTCATACCCGAGCACTTTCTCGACCAGCTCCATGCGGTTATACACACGGCCGGGATGGCGGGCAAGCGTGGTGAGCAGCTTGAACTCGGAAGCCGTCAGATCGACTTCCTTGCCCTCGACCAAGATCTTGTGGCCCGAGATATCGATGACCAGATCGCCGAAGTCGAGTACCTCGACGGCGGGCTCGTCGGCCTGATGGGCACGGCGGAACAGAGCGCGAACGCGGGCGACGAGTTCGCGCGGCGAGAACGGCTTAATCAGATAGTCGTCGGCGCCGAGCTCAAGACCGATAATACGGTCCTCGATCTCGCCCTTAGCCGTCAGCATGATGATGGGGACATCCGAGGTATCGCGAATGGTGCGGCAAACGCGCTCGCCGGGGATCTTGGGGAGCATAAGGTCGAGCACGACCAGGTCGAACTGATGCTTCTCGAACTCCTCGATCGCGGACTGGCCGTCGCCGACGCCCACAACCCAGTAGCCTTCGCGCTCGAGATAGGCAGCGACGGCGTCACGGATTGCCTTCTCATCCTCGACCAGCAGAATCTTTTTTGCATCTGAAGCCATAACACGGCCCCCCTGTCTCAATTAGCTAAGAACAAGCCCATTTTAACGCACCTGAGCCCGCCGGATGCCGCTATGACGCGGCAGCTCGGCGGGCGGTACTCACAATTACAACGCGTTTATTCCCCTGTTGGCGCCTTTTTAACCCCTCTAAGCTTAAAGAGAGAATAGGCGTGCAGTGACCGTCTCTGGTATACCCTGGCTGTTGCGCACCGTGGCGTACGTAAGGAATGAGTCCGATTTTCCCGCCGTAGCTGGATAATCGCCATACTCCAAAGCGCGGTCGGGCGACAGCAGCGAGCCATAGGTCTTGGCAGAGGTGTCGATCAGGAAATGCGACGCCTGTACCTTAACAAGGTATTTATTCTTCTTGCCAGCCGCACATGCGAGCGGCTCGCGGGACAGGAAGAGGTACGGCCCTCCCTCATTACCGATATACGTGCCCATATTGCCCAGGCTGCCCACGCCACTATAGGCCGCCTCGATAGAAAACACGAAGGTATCGCCCATATATACGGCCTCGAAAGGCGAAACTGACGAAGGGAGGACCAGCTGGGCACGCTTGGTGTTGTTGCCGTCGGTCAGATCGATTGCCGTTATGCCGTAGTAGACGCCCTCGTCGTTGCGGACACGCGGCGAGATGGTCAAAATGCCGTCGCTCGCGCGCGGGGCCGATGCAAAGCGGCCCGTCGATTTCCAAATTGTCTCGGCCTTAGATTCATCAAGCGAGCGACGATAGCAAAACGAATCACTACTCGTTTTATTGCCGCCTGCCGAAGGCATTTTATACCAGATAACCGATGACCCGAACGCCGTAAACAGGGGCGGATCATAGTCCTTGCCACCTCGATCGAGCTCAACCACATCGCCAGAGAGCGAAGCGCCCGACAGATTTTGAGCGTAGAGCTTCCACGATGAATTGGCAAAGTTCATCTCAACCCACGCGAATACGCCGTCGCCGGCACGGACATCGTAGAATGCATATCCCGTGCCCTCGATAGGATCCTCGATTAATGTGGTAAGCGAGCCATCGCCCAGGTTGAGCACACCGAGTGTGTTGGCATGCAGTGCCGATGCGGGCGCCATCATCGCCGCGGCGTAATCGCCGTCGCAGTAGTACAGCAGCGTACCCAGAGGCAGCGTCCACGACGCCGCCGGCTCAAGATCGATGTCGACTGCCTCGTACTCATCCGTAATCGAGATGATTTTGGAATCGTCCTTGATAACCTGCGGCTCGCCGGCAGCATCATCGCTGGTACCCGTTTTTTTCGAGCATCCGGCAAGCACCGTGGCAGCGCCCGCAGCAACCCCACCGAGCACAAAGCCGCGACGCGATATTCCGTTCTTGATGTGATCGGCGATACCCATTAGGCGATCTCGGCGCGAGCGGCCTCGATAGCGCGTGTAAGCTGGTCGGCGCAGGAGGTCTTTTTCATACCGCAGGTATTACCGGCGAGAACCTCGATTACGCGATCGGCAGGAGCGCCCTCGACCAGCTTGGAGATAGCCTTGAGATTGCCGTCGCAGCCGCCGGTAAACTCAAGGCCCATCACCTTGTTGCCGTCATCGGAAAGGTCAAGGTGAATATTGCGAGCACAAACGCCCTGAGGCTTGTAATCAAACGAAATCATGCGATCCCCTCTCAGAATGTTATTCGAGACGACTATTATCCCCGTCTTTCCCTAAATGCAACGAGGCGCTTTGCCGGCAACACACATTACCAGCAAAGCGCCCTAAAAAGCTAACGTTATGCCCGAACCTACTCGAAGCTCAGCTGCTCCAGGCGATCGAAGACCGTGTCGATACGGGTGAGGAAGTCCCACGGATCAAAGATCTCGTCGAGTTTCTCCTGGCTGACGGTGCAGCGCGGATCGGCCTCGAGACGCTCCTTAAAGGTAGGGCCGGAGACACAATCCTGTACCTCGTGCCAGGTTGCCATGGCGTTCTCCTGCACAATGGCGTACGCGTCCTCGCGGGTGATGCCCGTGTCGACGAGGGCGAGCAGGACCTTGGAGGAGAAGATGAGGCCGCGTGTCTTGTTGAGGTTGGCCATCATGCGAGCGGGATACAGCTGCAGGCCGTCGATAACGCGGATGAGGCACTGGAACATGTGGTCGAGGGCGATGAAGCTGTCGGCCTGGGCGACGCGCTCGGCAGAGGAGTGCGAAATGTCACGCTCGTGCCACAGGGCGACGTTGTCGAAGGCAACCTGCGCGTTGGCCTTCACGACGCGCGACAGGCCGCAGACCTTCTCCATGGTGATGGGGTTGCGCTTGTGCGGCATGGCGGAGCTGCCCTTTTGACCCTTACGGAACGGTTCCTCGGCCTCGAGTGTATCGGTCTTCTGCAGATTGCGAACCTCGGTAGCGATGCGCTCACAGGTGGCCGCGGTGGTGGCGAGAACGCCGGCGAGATAGGCATGGTGATCGCGGCTGATGACCTGCGTGGACAGAGGATCGTGGACCAGGCCCAGATGCTCGCAGACGTACTCCTCGACGAACGGCTCGATGGAGCTGTACGTGCCGACAGCGCCCGAGATAGCACCGAAGGCAACGTTCTTGCGGGCATCCTCAAGACGGTCCAGATCGCGCTTGAGCTCCCAGGCCCAAGAGCCAAACTTCATGCCGAAGGTCATCGGCTCGGCATGGATGCCATGAGTACGGCCGGCGCAGAGCGTGTTGCGCTCCTCAAAGGCGCGACGCTTGCAAATCTCGCCGAGCTTCTTGACATCCTCGATGATCAGGTCGCAGGCCTGGGTGAGCTGGTAGCACAGGGCCGTGTCGCCCAGATCGGAGCTGGTCATGCCATAGTGAACCCAGCGGCTGGGTTTGGGGTCGCCCTCGGGAACATCGGCATCGATGTATTCCTTCATGTTGGTCAGGAAGGCAATGACGTCGTGGCGCGTGACTTCCTCGATCTCATCGACCTTCGCCTTCTCAAAGTTGGCATGGTCGCGGATCCACTGGGCCTCGTCTTTGGAAATACCGATCTTGCCGAGCTCCGCCTGGGCCTCGCAGGCCAAGACCTCGATCTCCTGCCAAATGGCGTACTTGTTCTCGAGGGAGAAAATGTGTCCCATCTCCGGGCGGGTATAGCGATCGATCATAGCGGCTCCTTTTTGGTTATTGGCACGTTGGTCGTAACCCATCCATTGTACCGTGCGCAGGTGCAAGTATGGGCAGCAGGCATTAACCTAACATTTTGGAATTGGAGCGGGCAACGGGACGTCCGCGTATTTGCTTCGCAAATCCGCACCGGCTGCGGCCGCCTATCGGCGACCTTGCCTGCTCGCTATAAACGCTTCGCGTTTATTTAACGCTCGCACCCTGTCGGGTTCGAGTCCCGGCACTTTATTGAAAAAGGCACGGTAACGAAACGTTGCCGTGCCTGAAATTCGAATGGAGCGGGCAACGGGACTCGAACCCGCGAGTGTCAGCTTGGGAAGCTGATGCCTTACCACTTGGCGATGCCCGCTTGTGTTGGCTAGTATAACGCGGTTGTCTTGTTCGATACAAGAGTGGCGATGCTTGTTTTAGCTGTGGAGGTTCGTTTGAAAATCGCGTCAATTGTGGAGACGAGGACCTTTGGCTTCCTGTTCCCCTTATCTTCTACCTGCGCTTTTGCTTGATTGTTGTATTTGAGCTCGATTTGTCAGAAATCGGGCAAGCTTTTGGTCAGCTTCTGGTACTTACCCGCATGAACCATGGCGGTAGCCTCATCCCAAGCGTCGCAGCCTCCCCGTGCGACGCACGAGGGATAAGGAGCAGCCATGTCCAACGCACCCACGCACTCTGTCCACAGCGCAATCGCAACAGGTCCGCTGCTCCTGCTCCTCTTCCTGCTTTTCGGCTGCCTGGCACCGGGAGCCGCATTTGCCGTCGATGGCTACGACCAGCTCGGCTTCCGCACTATTAGCGATGATTGTGGACCCTTCTTCATCGGTAAGTATGAAGCTCAAGACACCTCGATTGCCTACTGCATGAACCAGGAGCGCCCCGGCCCCACCAAACCGGGCGGCCCATGGCTCAACTTTGATCAAGGCTGGGTGTGGCTCGACGACGAGTTCGCGGCAATCGTTTGTCACGGATATCCTACCGCCACGTCGTTTGGCGGTTACCATCTTTCACCCGATCGCGCCCGCGCCGCCACCCAGCTTGCCGTATGGATGCTCAACGGCACTACCCATGTCGACGGCACCTACTCCTACACGACCGCTCAGGGTAAAACCAAGAGCGGACACTTTACCGCCGACAATGAAGTCGTGGCGGCTGCGCGGTGGCTCCACGACAGCGCAAAATCAGGAAGCATCAAAGCCGCTCCGCACCGCGCGCGACGCTATCTAGGGGCCGTATCGGGCGGCAGCAAACGTCAAGACATGCTCCATGTACTGCCGGCGGTCTCTGTTTCCTTCCAAAAGCAGTCTGCCAACACCGTTATTACCAGCGGAAACAATACCTATCAGTTTACTGGGGCAACATTCGATATTTTTGAGAGCGCCAGCGGCGCGCGTGTCGGCACCATCAAGATGGACAGCAACGGTCGAGCGCAAGCAACACTTCTGCCCAACACGGCATACTACCTAGTTGAAACGAAGGCGCCGGCCGGCTATGTCCCCCGTCGCGATCGCATCGCCTTTACCACGGGGAATGACGGTGGACAGGTCGCCATTGATGAACAGCCCGGCACCATCAACCTGCGTATCGTAAAACTCGATGCCGCGACGAATGCCGGCCCCCAGGTGGGTTCTTCACTCGCAGGAGCAGAGTTCACGTGTGTGTCACAATCAACCCCTGGATGGGCGCAAATCCTCACGACCGACGAAAGCGGTCGGGCCACCCTCGCCGATGTCCCCTTAGGAACCTTTACCATCTACGAATCAAAAGCCCCCGAGGGCTATCTGCCATCCAACGACAGCTGGACCTATACCGTCGGAGCCGACCAGCTCGGCGATTCAGGTGTGATCGAGATCGAATCTCGCGTTTCCGATATCCCCATTGCGTTTGACCTTGAGATTTCCAAATTCAAGGATTACGGCAATAGCGACCAATCCGGCCTGGAGCAGCCGGCGGGTGGTGTTGTCTTTGAGGTTGTCAGCAACAGCTCTCAGCAGGTTGTTGGCACACTGACCACAAACATCTATGGCTTTGCCTCCACCAAAGACCAGCCCGAAGCATGGTTCGGCACAGGTAAGCGACCCGCCGGTGTCCACGGAGCCGTCCCATACGACCGTGCCGGCTACACGGTTCGCGAGGTTCCGGAAACCGTCCCCGAGGGTTTTAAACGTGCAGGGGAATGGACCGTCGGGGCCAATCAGATTTCCAACGGCGCCGAGCTTCAATATATCGTGGACAACCACGCTCTGTCGACGCATCTCCAGATTGTAAAACGCGATGCCCAGACAGGCGCTTCTGTTCCACTAGCCGGATTCACCTTCCAACTACTCGACAGCAATCACGAATCTGTCTCACAAACTTGCTGGTATCCAACACATAACGTAATGGACACCTTTACGACTGACGCGACCGGGACCGTCACACTGCCCGAATCGCTCGTGTCGGGCACCTATTATGTACGCGAAACCTCGGCCAAAGAGCCCTATCTTGTCGGCGAGGAGATCGAGGTAAACATACCCGCCGACATGAACCTAACGCCCGTTGCAATCGCCTCGTATTATGACCACGCCGCGACCGGAAACATCAGGATCGTTAAAACCGATGCCGTAGACGGCAGCAGCCTCGCGGGCGCCGTCTTTGAGATCCGTGCCTCGGGTGATATCGTGCGCCCCGACGGTAGCATTGCCGCGCTCGACGGTGAGACTGTCACGACCGTCACGACGGATGAAACTGGAGAAGCACGCGCGGACGACCTCCCGCTGGGATCTGGCACCGCACGCTACGAGGTTGTCGAGACTCAAGCGCCGGCAGGCTTCTTACTCGATCGGACATCCCATATTGTCGACCTTACTTATGCCGACCAGAAAACACCCGTTGTAGAAGCACGGCTTAACGTATCCGACGATTACACCAAGGTTGATATCTCCAAGGTCGATGCAAGCGGTGAGCAGGAAGTGGAAGGCGCACAGCTCACCTTATATGGTCCCGATAAAACCGAAATAGACTCCTGGACCTCATCCGACAAGCCGCACCGCGTCGAACATCTTGCACCCGGCACCTACTCGTTGCGCGAAATGATGTCTCCGCGGACCTATGACCTTGCCGAGGAGATAACGTTTGAAATAAAAGATACGGGAGAAGTCCAATCCGTCGCGATGAAGGATGCGCCCATCGAGATCAAGGGGCAGGTCGACAAGCGTCAGGAACTTGTCCAACCTATCGAAAAGGGCCTGTTGGCTAACGGCGATGGTAAAAACCGCGCCACGACGCAAACCAATAGTGATGGGCTTTTCTCCTATACCATCGATGCTCGAAACGATTCCGCTACTTGGGTTGATGAGTTTACGATTACCGATGATCTTGAGTGCGCCAAAGACGGCACGGCGAGATTCGTCTCAATCGAAACCCCCGTCGCCATCGGCGACCTCAACGGTCTGTGCAACGTGTGGTATCGCACGACGCCGTTGGACTCGACAGACGTCGATGAACCGGCGAACGCGACACTTGACGATGGGCACGAAAATCCTTGGCTTGAGTCCGACGAAGTAAAAGAGAGCCTTGGTGAGGACTATCGCCTCGTCGATTACGACGGCTGGCGCCTCTGGAAGGCGGATGTCTCGACCACGGAATCCACCACACTCGAGGCGGAAGAGCTCGACCTTGCATCCAATACCGTCGTAACAGGCATTCGAATTGAATACGGTGCGGTAGCCGCCGACTTTACGACTCGAAGCGATGCGGATTCTTGGACCCGCGATGATCTCAAAGATGAGCACGACGACCTTGACGATGCCAAAGCAATCCTTGGCACAGACGCTCGGGGCGCAGTCGTACATATGCAGGCAACGTCGGCTTATACGCCCCAAACCGCACTCACCAACAGCGCGCGCGTCGATCTTTGCCGCAACGGTGGCGGCGATAAACTTGAGTCACATGACGAGGACAGCGTCATTCAACGCTGTACCCTACCGCAGGACCTACCGGCAACAGGATCAGTTCCCATCGCCGCTTGCATCACCGCGCTCCTGACCTCGGGTGCCGCAGCCCTATGGTTCGCTCGCCTTAGGTCGATCCCAAAGAAGCGCTAGCGCGATGAAAAAGCGGGCGAGCCAGTCCCCTGGCTCGCCCGCTTTCAATCATGTAAAGGAGTCAACG
>UQXC01000057.1 GCA_900544995.1 uncultured Collinsella sp.
ATCGCGAGTTCCGCACGAGCCGGAGAGCACTTAATGTGCTCTCCGTGCGAGTCAGTACTGTCCGAGCAGGCGACCCCATATGCCGCCGGGCGGCCGGGGCGAACCCCTCCAAAGATTTTCAAAAAAGTTGTTGACGCGCGCGTAACGACTCGTCTAATATATCCCTTGCGCGATGGACCTGTAGCTCAGTTGGTTAGAGCGTCCGGCTGATAACCGGGAGGTCACAAGTTCGAATCTTGTCAGGTCCACCACTTTCTTTCGCAATAAACACCCCAGCGAGAGCCGAGTCGCCGCTGGGGTGTTTATTACTGTCTCCGTGGGGGTTTAGCTCAGCTGGGAGAGCGCGGGCTTTGCAAGCCTGAGGTCAGGGGTTCGATCCCCCTAACCTCCACCATGATGGACCTGTAGCTCAGTTGGTTAGAGCGTCCGGCTGATAACCGGGAGGTCACAAGTTCGAATCTTGTCAGGTCCACCATCAAAACTGTGAAGAGCCCTGGGGCATTGCCTCGGGGCTTTTTTCTTGTCTGCGATAAATCTCATTTTGGTTTTGTGTGCTGTGCGAAAGATTGGGTAGTATAGCTATTCAATGCGGTGGAGCTGCCGCGTGTTAACCGCTACGTACCGGAGGTGTTCCATGGTTCGTGTCGACATAGAGACTATCGTCATGGCCGCCGGTCCCGTGCCATCGCTTATCGTGCTTCGCGAGCGCTGCAGCAAATCGGACTCGCCCGCGCCACTGCGTTCTCTTTCCATTCAGACTGGTTCGTTTGAAGCTGCTGCCATTAGCCGTGGCATCGATAGCGGCCGCGCCGAGCGCCCAATTACCCATGACCTGTTGCTCGATACTGTTGGCGCCCTGGGCGCCAAGCTCGAGCGCATCGAGATCGTTCGCGCCGAGCCGCCGGTGTTCTACGCGACGATCGTCGTACTGGCCGATGGTGACGAGCGCAAGATCGACGCCCGCCCCAGTGATGCCATTGCCCTTGCCGTGCGCAGCAATGCCCCCATGTTTGTGGAGGACGACATCATGAATCGCCTGGGCACTGTTTCTACCCACGCCGAGGAAGTCGACGACGAGCAGGAGTTCGAGAAGTTCGACGAGTTCGTCCATACGCTCTCCCCCGATGACTTCTAAATGCGGGGCGTCCAGGTTGCGGAGCGTTCGCTGATGGCCGGCGGGATGTCGGCTGAGGCGGCTGCAATCGCCCGCGAGGCCCAGATGCGCTCGGAGGCTTCTGAGGCGGCTCGCATTGCCTATGTGACGCAGGCCCGCACGCTTCGCGAACGCCGCGGCTCGTTTATCAAGATGGTTGTCATCTCCGCCCTTGTTGCGGCAATCTGCTCGCGCCTTCGTGGTACAGTTGGTGCGCTTGGGTTTTCGATCTCTACGGGCCTGGTGATCTGGGGCGTGGTCGATGCGGTAATGCTGACCAGTCAGATCAAGGTACTCGACAAGCGCGCGATGGATATGATGCGCGCCCGCGACGCTGCCGCTAAGATCGCTGCTGAGGCACAAGAACTGTAACGACGCCAGACTCGATGGGAAGGTCTAAAGATGGCACAGGATATGCAGGACGCCGGTAACGTCTCCGCCGAGCTCGACGCCATGGTGTGCGATCTGATCGGCGCGTTCTTGGACGACCTTGCCGCCGGTGAAAACCCTGGCGTGGTCGTGGCAATTGAGGACGCCGCTTCCAACCGTTATCTGGCGGCGCTCGATGAGGATGGCGAAGAGGCGTGCCTCGAGGCGGCCACCAACTTTATCTCCGAGCACAAGATGGGTCTTAAGGACGAGGGCCTGGGCCGTATCGCTCGCTATGCCATCGGCTACACCGGCTGCGTCGAGATTGACGGCGGCTATCACGATGCTCTGCTCGTGAGCTTCTTTGAGACTACGCTCGAGAGCGGTTTTTCGGCATATGTGCTGTATGAGGGCATGGGCGCCGGCGATGGTTTTATGTGGAGCGACCCTGAACCTGCAGGTGAGGAAACCCCTCTCATCTAAAATCGCTAAAATAAACGAGTTTTCGGTAAAAGGCTCAATATTCCCGCTGAGCGTTGTATCGCTGGGCGGGCCGCATACGCGTGCCGGTTGTATATAGATAGAAGATAGGGGAACTACATGCGCGTAGACAATCTGAGGAACATCGCCATCATCGCTCACGTCGACCACGGCAAGACGACGATGGTCGACAAGCTCCTGCGTGCCACGGACGCCTTCCGTGCCAACCAGCAGGTCGAGGACCGCGTCCTGGATTCCAACGACCAGGAGCGCGAGCGCGGCATTACGATCCTCGCCAAGAATATCTCTATCGAGTACAAGGACGTCAAGATCAACGTCATCGACACCCCGGGCCACGCCGACTTCGGCGGCGAGGTCGAGCGCGTGCTGCGTATGGCCGACGGCGCCCTGCTGCTGGTCGACGCTTTTGAAGGCCCCATGCCCCAGACCCGCTTCGTGCTGCGTCACGCTATCGACACCGGCCTTAAGATCATGATCGTCATCAACAAGATCGACCGTCCGGGTGCTAACCCTGAGAAGGCCTACAACGACTGCCTGGACCTCATGGCTGACCTGGGCGCCACCGACGACCAGCTTGAGTTCGCCATGGAGCACGTGGTCTACGCCAGCGCCATGAATGGCTTTGCCCGCCTTGATCCCAACGACGGCAACATGGACATGTATCCGCTGCTCGATATGATCATCGACGACATGCCCGCGCCCGAGGTTGACGAGAACGCCCCGCTGGCCATGCAGTGCGTGACCATCGACCACTCCAACTTCGTCGGTCGTATCGGCATCGGCCGCGTGTATTCCGGCACCATCCACCAGGGCGACCAGATCCTGGTTGTCAAGAACGACGGCTCCAGCGCCACCGCTACCGTCAAGCAGCTCTTTACCTTCGACTACCTGGGCCGTACCGAGTGCCAGGAAGTCGGCGCCGGCGATATCGCCGCCGTTGTGGGCATCGACCGCACCGATATCGGCGATGTCTACACCGATCCCGAGAACCCCGTCGAGCTCGAGCCCATCGAGATCGACCCGCCGACCCTGTCCATCGTCTTTGAGGCTTCGACCTCCCCGCTCGTCGGTCGCGACGGCGACATCGTGGGCGCCCGCCAGCTCAAGGAGCGCCTGTTCAACGAGGCCGAGAACAACGTGACCATGAAGATCGAGGAGCTCGAGGATAAGAGCGGCGTCGAGGTCTCGGGCCGCGGCATCCTGCACCTGTCCGTCCTGATGGAGTCCATGCGCCGTGAGGGCTTTGAGTTCCAGGTCGGTCGTCCCCGCGTTCTGTTTAAGAAGGACGAGAACGGCAACAAGATGGAGCCCGTCGAGCAGGCTGTCGTCGAGTGCCCGGACGAGTACTCGGGCAAGGTCGTTGAGGTCTTTGGCACCTCCGGCGGCATCATGACGAGCATGGACACCTCGGGCATCGTGACGCACCTCGAGTTCAAAATTCCGACGCGCGGCATCATGGGTCTTAAGAACCGCATTATGAACGTCACCCACGGCGAGGGCGTGTTCTACCACACCTTCCTGGAGTACGGCCCCTACGCCGGCGAGATCGGCAACCGCCAGAACGGCGCCATGATCTCCATGACCACCGAGAAGGCCGTTGCCTACGCTCTGGGTACGCTGCAGGAGCGCGGCCAGCTGTTTGTCGAGCCGGGCACCGAGTGCTACGAGGGCATGATCGTGGGCGAGCGCAGCAAGGCCGGCGACATGGTCGTCAACATCGCCCGTACCAAGAACCTGGGCAACCAGCGTTCCTCGACCTCCGACATCTCCGTGCAGTTGGTGCCGCCTCGCACCTTCTCTCTGGAAGAGGCACTGGAGTACATCGCCGACGACGAGCTGGTGGAGATCACTCCCAAGAACATCCGCCTGCGCAAGCGTCTGCTCAACGCCACCGACCGCAAGAAGGCTGCCGTCCGCGCCGGCCAGGTCAACAAATAAGCGCTGGGGCTTATAACCGCCAATAAGAAAGGGCGTCGACCGCAATGGTCGGCGCCTTTTTTTTGGTGCAAGGGGATTGAGCTGGTCTGCACCACCACAAAGGTGCCTGTCCCCTTTGTGGTGGTTGGCGGCTAAGCGGTGGGGAGTTCTGGCGCGTTAGCCGGCTGCTGCGGCTTGAGGTGGGCGTTGCGCCAGATGATCTGGATAACGTAGCCGAGCATAAAGACAAAGGCTACGCCGCTGATGAAGTCACCTACGAGGGGAAGCCCCGTGAGGGCGCCTGCGATTACGCCACCAACGGCTGCCATGGCGTAGCGGTTCTGGCTGTGTCCGACCATGCGTGCAATCGCGCACCCTGCAAAGGCATTCGACACCAGCGCGATGCCAATGACACCGCACATGAGGGCTCCGGCAAGCGACAGACCGGCGATAGAGATAATCAGCAGTAGGACGGCGGGGACGATAGCAATCGTGCTCAGAAGACCGCTCACCCACAGGGGCATGGGGCGCTGGTGGAGCATGCCGGCGGCGCTGGCGGTCGCGCGCGGAAAGACGAGCTCGAGCAGCAGAGCGACAAAGCAGGTCGAGAGTGCCGCGGCGACGATACCGCCGATGACATCGTTAACGGTGGAAGTATCCTCGTTCTCGGTGCGGTCGATCTTGAGCGCGCCTACCTCGGCTCCTGCGGCACGCTCGGGGTCCTCGGAGACGTGCGCGTTCACGGTGCCGGTGATGTGGGCGTCCTTGCCCAGGATGAGCTTGTCGGCCCAAACCTCGACATCGCCCTCGACGGTGCCATCGATGGTCACCGTATCGCCTGCAAGCGCTGCCGACTTGGTAGAGCCGCGCAGGGCAACCGTCTCGCCTATCGCGTAAAAACAGTTGGCGGTGCTGTCGGAATTGAGCACAACGTGCTGACCGACGACCGTGACGCTGCCATCAACCGTGGTCTTGGCGATATCGATAGTGCGTGCCGCCAAGCGGACGGCGCCGCCCACCGTGCAGTCGCGGATAGAGAGGGTATCGCCCGCGGCGATGATATCGCGGTCAATGGACGCATCGTTCAAGTTGAGGGCCTGGCCGGCCCAGTACAGGTCACCTTCGACGCCGGACGAATTGGCGTCATTGTCGGTCGCAAGTACGTTGCCTGCGGTGTCCGTGCCGGCGAACGACGCCGTGGGAAGTGCGGTGAGCGCGAGCGCGATGAGCGCGAATAAGATCGTGATGCGGCCCCACGCTTTACGGCGTTGGGTCGACGGGAATTGATTACAGGGCATAGTGAATCCTTCGTCAGATGCTCGACATGCACCTAACAGGGTACCCAACGCGTGGGCGCTCTAAAAGAACCTCTCGGTTGCATTTCGAAGGATGAGCCCGCGCCACCTACTTTTTGCGGTGCAAAAAGCGTGCGATGTCATCCTCGGTGGGGCTTTTGATATCAAAGCGCAGCGACAGCCAGCGTAGTCCCATGGTCACCACGACGCAAACGACCAGTGCGACGACATTGCTGACCAAGCCGCTCATGACAAGGCAAACATAGCTTGCCGATCCGGCGATGGCCGCGATGGCATAGAAGTTGGTGCGCTGGAAGATACCCGGCACCACACCCATAAAACCATCTCGCAGCATGCCGCCGCCCACCGCGGTAAAAAAGCCCATCATGATGCACACCGCCGGCGCAAAGCCGTAGACCAGCGCCTTGTCTGCGCCGGTTGCCGCATAAATACCCACCGAGATGATATCGAGCAGGGGAATGAGCTTTTCGGGCTTGTCGACGATTGCCGGGAAGATGTAGATGATGGCCGCGGTGGCGATGGAGAGCGGGAGCGCCATCGGTTGGTTGAGGATGTAGACGTTGCCCACCTGCAGCGTCATATCGCGCAAAAGACCGCCGCCCAGTCCACAGACCACGGCGAGCGCGACGGCGCCCACCAGGTCGAGTTTGTGCTCGCGTGCGACCAACACGCCCGAGATCGATGCCGCGACGACGGCGAACATCTCGAGCCAAAACGGGATGGCAACCATGGCATCCGAGGCGTGTGCGGTAACGATCATAGCGGCGGCAACGGGCAAGATGGGGTCCTTTGAGTAACGGGTTTAGACAATGCCCGTACATAGTACATGTTCGGCGCCGATTGCGACCCTATTGCTCGGCAAACGGTCGGGACTGGATGCGGACGTGGCGTTGCTGGAATGTCGGGGGTCCAAAACATGTACGTCGCCCTCCAAAAACGACATTTTTCGACATCTTTGGAGGCTGACGTACATGTTTGGATTGAACTCACAGCATGAGTGAGTTGATTTACTCACATCCGGTATATTTCCCCACTTCAACGGACATAAGAGTTGGATACTGGCTCAGAGCGAGAGGCCCTCAATGGATACCCCTGTTCTCATTTCGCATAAAACCGCATGGCTTGTCCATCATGCACCCCAGAATTTGGTGCAGTCTCTTGCGCAACGCGATTACAAGATAGGTGCGCAGGGCCTCTCTACCCAGCAACGCGTTGCGCGCATACGGCAGGCCCTAGTCGACTGCGGCATTCCACCCGATATGCTCAAGGCTATCGACATCTCGGTTGTATTCGAATTCGAGCGAATTCGCACCAAGGGCGTCAATTGCCACATTCTTGGACAAAATCTTCCCTACGAGCATATTAACGAGTTGACGCCCGGAATCTTCATCACCGACGAAGCCTTCACCTTTGTGCTCGCTGCCGAGTGGATGGATAGGATCGAATATCTCGAATATGGCTATGAAGTTTGCGGCGATTATCGCATGAGGCTCAATCCCGCCGACCCTTATACCGGGCAACCAGCCACTACCTCCAAGGATGAAATAACCAAACTGCTCGATCGGCGCCCCGGCAAACCCGGTGCCACACGTGCACGGCTCGCGCTCAGGCACATCTACGATCACTCGGCCTCGCCTATGGAGACCGCTTCGGCAATCGCCCTCTCGCTCCCAACAAGCGAAGGCGGCGTTGGTATCCGAGGTATCGAACTCAACAAACCGCTCGAGATCCCTCAACGTCTCTGGCATTGCACAAAAGCCCGAACACTCAAAATCGATGCCCTCATTACCTATAAGCGCAGGGAGCTCGGTATCGAATATAAGGGCGGTTTTCACGATGAGCTCGAGCGCAAGGGAGCAGATGCGGAGCGAGAAGCCGTTCTCTCCCAAATGGGATATCGAATCGTTACGCTCACTTCGGCTCAGTTCGGCAGCCAGCTCGCCTTTCACCGCGCCATGAACAACATTCGCGAAGCACTCGGCATGCCTCGCTGTACCGACACCGGGTACCAGCGAGAGCAAAACGAACTACGCAAGGCGCTTATCCGCAACTGGAAGGGCATGCGAGACGAAGAGGCGCCTTCCGAATAGTGCCACTCCCGTGAACTCAATCCAAACGTGTACGTCAGCCTCCAAACATGTCGAAAAATGTCGGTTTTGGAGGGTGACGTACATGTTTGGGGAAGCGTGGGATCGAGACGTATTTCGATAACAAAAAAGCTCCCATTGTTGGGAGCTTTCTCAACCAAAATGGCGGAGGAGGAGGGATTCGAACCCTCGTGACCTTATACAGGCCAAACGGTTTTCGAGACCGCCGCATTCAACCACTCTGCCACCCCTCCGCGTGGGGTAAAAACAAAGCAGGCTCAAAGGCCTGCTTTGGAATTAACTGGCGGAGAGTCAGGGATTTGAACCCTGGAGACGCTTTTGACGCCTACACGATTTCCAATCGTGCTCCTTCGGCCACTCGGACAACTCTCCGTTAAATGCGAAAGTCAGTATACACGAGGAATCGCAAAGTGCAAACAGAAAAGTTGGCATTTTTTAAAACGCTTGGCCGCGCTTGGCGTTGCGGTGGGGTTTGAGGTACCAAAAAAACGGCTTTCGACCAGCGTGGTTGATCAGCTCAATTGTTCAAAAGGGGTATTCATAAGCGACTTGGCAATGAATATAAAAATCTTTGGGTGGTGTTGTGGACCACTGGTATGCATTTTGCGACCACAGCCTTGTGCCCGTTGACCTGTGGCTTGGCTCAGCTTGTCCCCACGGCACCGTATCGTGTCCACAGATTCGTCAAGCTTTTGGTCAGCATTTGGTTGGAATGCGCATGAAACGTCGTGCGAGTATGGGCATATGTGGAGGTCATGAGGTTGTAGCTGCAAATTATTGCAGCCTAGGAGGTTGAAAGATATTATTACCAAGTCTTTTCCTGCTTCAGGCGCACCTTCACGACCTGAAGCCACATTTGCCCAGAGGAGGTGACAATATGAAGGCTTATGAACTGCTGTTCTTTGTTGACCCGTCGCTCGACCCCGAGACTCGTCTCGCTGTTATGAAGCGTATCGATACCACGATCGCTGAGGGCGCTGGCAAGGTCGACTCCGTTGACGAGTGGGGCAAGCGCAAGCTCGCCTACGAGATCAACGACCTCACCGATGGTGACTACACCCTCATCAACTTCCACGCAGATCCTACCCAGATCGCCGAGCTTGATCGCGTCCTGCGCATCACCGACGCTGTGGTCCGCCACATGATCGTCCGTCGCGACGACCAGGAGTAAGACTGTCGTTTTGGACTGGGCTTGTGCCCCAAGAGGAAGTAGTGAGTTATGAGCATCAATCGAGTGAACATCACCGGTAACCTCACCCGCGATCCCGAGCTGCGCGCCACCGCCGGCGGAACCCAGGTTCTGTCCTTTGGCGTCGCCGTGAACGATCGTCGCCGCAACGCGCAGACTGGCGAGTGGGAGGACTATCCCAACTTTGTCGACTGCACCATGTTCGGCACCCGCGCCGAGGCCGTGAGCCGTTTCCTGGCAAAGGGAAACAAGGTCGCGATCGAGGGCAAGCTGCGCTACAGCTCTTGGGAGCGCGACGGCCAGCGCCGGAGCAAGCTTGAGGTCATCGTCGATGAGATCGAGTTTATGAGCTCCCGTGGTGGCCAGGGTGGCTACGATCAGGGCGGTTACGCCCCCGCAGCTCCCGCGCCCGCAGCACGTCCTGCCGCACCGGTGGCCACGCCGCCCGCGGTCGACGTCTACGATGAGGACATCCCGTTCTAAGGGTGTTCACCTATTTTTGAGTGAGAGGCGGCTTCGGTTCGCCGAAGTTGCCAAATGAAAGGTATTTTGACATGGCTAATGATTTTTCTGCACGTCAGCCGCGTCGTAAGTACTGCCAGTTCTGCAAGGAGAACACTGAGTTCATCGACTATAAGGACACTCAGCTTCTCCGTAAGTACATGACCGACCGTGGCAAGATCAAGCCCCGTCGCGTCACTGGCGCTTGCACGCAGCATCAGCATGACATCGCCAACGCCATCAAGCGCGCCCGCGAGATGGCTCTCCTGCCGTACACCGTCCCCGTGGTTTCCTCTCGTGGCAACCGCGACCGCGGCTAAGAAGGGAGACGCATCATGAAGGTTATTCTTCTCGATGAGATCAAGGGCAAGGGCGGCGAGGGTGACGTCGTAGAGGTCGCTCAGGGTTACGCTGAGAACTTCCTGTTCCCCAAGAAGCTCGCTGTTGCCGCCACCAAGGGCAACCTCAAGCAGCTTGACGAGCGTCGCAACAACATCGCCAAGCGCGAGGCCGTCCGTCTGGCTACCGCCAACGAGACCAAGGCTGCCTTCGAGGGCAAGACGGTCACCGTTGACGTCAAGGTCGGCGACGAGGGCATCCTCTTTGGCTCCGTTACCGCCGCTATGATCGCTGACGCCATCAAGGCTCAGCTCGGTATGGACATCGACCGCAAGCGCGTCGAGCTCGGTAAGCCCATCAAGGTTGCCGGTGCCCACACCGTTGCCATCTCGCTGTACCGCGAGATCAAGGCCGAGGTTGTCGTTCTCGTCGGCGTTACCGCCGAGGAGCTCGCTGCCGAGGCTGAGGTCGAGGAGGCCGCTGAGGTCGCCGAGGCCGAGACCGCCGAGGTCGAGACTGAGGCTGCTGCCGAGTAGCATTTGCTGCAACGCAACAATCTTGTTCTAAGAAGGGCGCTCTGGGAAACCAGGGCGCCCTTTTGTTTTTTTACGCTGAGCGAGCGTCTTGGCAGACATTGAGACACGGTCCCATATATGGGACCGTTCATCCGTTTGGTTCGATGATGATTGCCAAGGCGCGGCTCGATTTAAAGCCGTGGCTGATACTATGGATGCTCGCAAGCGATATGAATGAGGATGCTCATGGCATATGACGATAGGGAGACCGGGCTGACGGTTGAGGACCGCGGCTCAAAGTTGGGTCTTCCCCAAAACCAAGATGCAGAGGCCAATGTACTGGCCGCTATGCTGCTATCGCCCGAGGTGGTCGAAGAGGCCCAGGTCGAGCTGCAGCCCGATGACTTCTACCGGCCCATTCATAAGACCATCTATACCGCGATGGTCGATATGTACAACAGCCGCATCCCCATCGACTCCATCTCGCTGATCGATTACCTGCGAAGCATCAACAAGCTCGATGCCGTGGGCGGCGAAGCGTACATTTTGGAGTTGATGGGTCAGACCCTGTCGCTCGTGAACTGGCAGCACCATGCCGCTATCGTTCGACGCGACTCGATGCTGCGCGAGCTGATCGGCGCCACTAACGAGATCAACGCGCTGGCATATAACGCCCCCACCGACACTAAAGAGGTTGTGGAGCTGGCCGAGAGCAAGCTGCTCAAGGTCACGGCGCGTGAGGTCAAGTCGAGCTACAAGACGCTGACCGAGTTTATGGTCGAGGCCTATAACGAGGCCGAGGAAGTGTGCCAGGCCGGTGGTCAGGCGGCGGGCGTGCCCACGGGCTTCCCGTCGCTCGACCGCATGCTCATGGGTTTCCGTGAGGGTCAGCTCATCATTATCGGCGCTCGCCCTGCTGTAGGTAAGACGTCGTTCGCTCTGAACCTGGCACTTAACGCCGCCGCTGCGGGCTATACCGTCGGCTTCTTCTCGCTGGAGATGTCGGGCAAGGAAATTGCCCAGCGTCTGATTTGCGCCTACGCCATGATCTCGATCAGTGACTTCCGCATGGGCCGCATTAGCCCCGAGCAGTGGGCCAATATCAACGAGGCCACGCAGACCTTGTCCAAGCTCGATATTCTGATTGACGATACGCCCGGCACCACAGTGACCGAGATTCGCGCCAAGAGCCGCCGCATGCTCCATAACAAGGAGAAGGCAATCATCATCCTGGACTACCTGCAGCTGGTGAGTCCTCCGCCGGGACGCCGCTCCGAGAGCCGTACCGTCGAGGTTTCGGAGATGTCGCGTGGTCTGAAGATCATGGCCAAGGAGCTCAAGATCCCGCTCATCGCGCTGTCGCAGCTCTCGCGTCAGGTCGAATCCCGTACCGGCAAGCGCCCGCAGCTTTCCGACCTGCGTGAATCGGGCTCCATCGAGCAGGATGCCGATATCGTCATGTTCTTGGACCGATCCGCCGACGAGGCCGAGGCCTCGCGCGACGATCGACCCGACGAGGGCGTTACGCGTATCGTCGTGGCCAAGAACCGTTCGGGCCCGATCGGTGACGTCGACCTGATGTTCCTGCCGGCATCCACCAAGTTCTATGAGCTTGATGGGGCACATGCCGAGGAGTAGGACAGGCGCCCGTTGCACGGGTATACTGGGAATGTTTTGTGCTTCTGCGTGCCGGCGTGGCGCGTAGACAGTCCATGAATGTAAGGAGTAAACATGCCGTCAACCGTTTTGGTCGGTGCCCAGTGGGGCGATGAGGGCAAGGGTAAGATTTGCGACCTGGTCGCCGGCGACTTCGATGCCGTCGTGCGCTACTCGGGCGGCAACAACGCCGGTCACACCATCGTCGTCAACGGCAAGAAGTACGGCCTGCACCAGGTGCCCTCCGGCATCATGTATTCCGACCACGTGTCGGTGATCGGTAACGGCTGCGTCGTCAACCCCAAGGTTGTCCTTGAGGAGATCGATATGTTCGAGGCCGACGGCATCACCACCAAGAACCTCAAGATTAGCGGCAACGCGCATGTCATCATGCCGTACCACATCGATCTGGATGGTGCCTTTGAGCAAAAGCTCGGCAAGAAGAACATCGGTACCACCAAGCGTGGCATCGGTCCGTGCTATCAGGACAAGATGGCCCGCATTGGCCTGCGCATGCAGGACATGCTGGACGAGGCGCTGTTCCGCGACAAGCTGGAGACCGCTCTCGCCCGCGTGAACCCCGAGCTCGAGCTCATCTACAACCTGCCCACCTACACCGTGGACCAGATTTGCGACGAGTACCTGCCGATGGCCGAGCGCCTGCGTCCCTACATCACCGAGACGAGTCTGCTGCTCAACAACATGATCGACGAGGGCAAGGACCTGCTGTTTGAGGGCGCCCAGGCGACGCTGCTCGACATCGACCACGGCACCTATCCGTACGTGACGTCTTCCAACTGCACCGCCGGCGGCGCCATCACCGGATCCGGCGTCGGTATGAAGAATGTCGACCGCGTGCTGGGCGTCATGAAGGCCTATATCACCCGCGTCGGTTCGGGCCCCATGCCCACCGAGCTTTCCTATGAGTCCGAGGCCGGTCACACGCTGACCGAGGAGGGCTATGAGTACGGCGTGACCACCGGTCGCCGTCGTCGCTGCGGCTGGTTTGACGGCCCTATCGCCAACTATGCCTCGCGCGTCAACGGCCTCACCGACATCGCCGTGACCAAGCTCGACGTGCTTTCGGCCTTCGACACCATTAAGGTATGCGTTGCCTATGACGTCGATGGCGAGCGTTACACGAGCGTGCCCGAGCATCAGGTTCGCTTTGAGCACGCCAAGCCCATCTACGAGGAGCTTCCTGGCTGGAAGTGCGATATCACCGGCTGGCGCCGCCTTTTGGGGCGGGCCCCTGGGGGCGATGGTTTG
>UQXC01000058.1 GCA_900544995.1 uncultured Collinsella sp.
TGATCGGCTGGCGCGACAAGCCGCTGGCCGTCGACCTGGGCGACCGCGTGCGCGCCCTGGGCTGCGCGCTCACCATGCAGGGCTCGGGCATTTCCAACGTGGATATCGCCGGCATCGACATGCGCCTGGAAGAGGACGGCTTCATTACCATCGGCACCGGCGCCACCGATAACGGCATGGGCGTCGACACGATCCTGGCGCAGATTGCCGCCGAGGAGCTGGGCGTGGAGAGTTCGATGATCGTGGTGCGCGGCGTGGACACCGACGTGTCGCCGTTCGACGCCGGCTCGTACGCGAGCTCGGGTACGTACGTGACGGGCCTTGCCGCTAAGAACGCCGCGACCGAGCTGCGCGAGAAGATTTGCGTCAAGGCCGCCCAGATGTGGGATGTGGACGTCGCCGATGTGGTCTTCGATGGCCAGTACGTGCGCCTGTCCGACGAGCGCGCCGCCCGCGAGCAGAACCGCTACCTCACGCTGCGCGACTTTGCCAACCTGTGCGTCAAGAACATCGCGGGCGGCGACGCGCTCACCTCGCACGCCTCTGCCTGCCTGCCCGTTTCGCCTCCGCCGTTTATGGCCGGCATTGCCGAGGTCGAGGTCGACAAGGCTACCGGCAAGGTGACCGTGGTGGACTATGCGGCGGCCGTCGATTGCGGTACCGTGATTAACGAGGCGCTCGCGCGCGTCCAAGCCGAGGGCGGCATTGCCCAGGGAATCGGTCACGCGCTCTACGAGATCGTCGAGCACGACGACCGCGGCCGCCTGCGCACCGGCAACTTTATGAGCTACAAGTTGCCCACGCGCCTGGATATCGGCAGCATTCGCGTGGCCTTTGAGCCGAGCTACGAGCCGACGGGTCCGTTTGGCGCCAAGTCGATCGGTGAGGTCGTCATCAACACGCCGCTCGCCGCCGTGGCCTCGGCCGTGGCACACGCCACCGGCCACCAGGTTCGCTCACTGCCCATCACGCCCGAGAAAGCGCTGCTGGGGGAGTAGCGGGTCAGCGAACAAGTCGTAATTGGCGGGGCGGGGCAACTCGCCCCGCCTTTTGCACTCGTGGTGAGGTCGTGAGCTTGTAAAAGGTGTGCGTGCGCTTGCCGTTCGTATCTGCTATCATTCCTAGTCTGTGCGCTCATGCGGGCGTGGCGGAATTGGTAGACGCGCCAGATTTAGGTTCTGGTGGGATTCCCGTGAAGGTTCGAGTCCTTTCGCCCGCACCAACGCATCTGCGTCGGCTTCGGCCGTCGCGACTCTTTGTTGCATAAAGGTACCAGCACCTCAGATAAGCTGGGCAGTATGAGGAGGAACGTGTTGAACATCACCGCTTCTGACGTCAAGGACGCCAAGCTCACCGCTACGGTCACCATCCCGGCCGCCGACGTCGACGCCGCGATCAAGAAGGCTTACAAGGACACCGCCAAGAAGTACCGCTTCCCGGGCTTCCGTGCCGGCAAGGCCCCCCGTCCGGTCATCGACTCCGCTCTTGGCGCCGAGGCTACCCTCGCTCAGGCCACCAACGACCTGATCGCCGCCAACGAGCCCGCCGTCCTCAACGAGCTGGACATCGTCCCCACCAAGAACGGTGACTACAAGGAGCTCGACCTCGCCAAGGATCACGAGGACTACACCTACACCGTCGAGTTCTCCCTGCGTCCTGCTGCTGAGCTCTCCTCCTTCGACGCTGTCGAGATCGAGATGCCTCCTGCGGAGGTCACCGAGTCCGAGATCAACAACCAGGTCGAGATGCTCCTCAACTACCGTGCCACCTTCGAGGACGTCGAGGGTCGCGCCGTCGAGGCTGACGACTATGTGACCGTCGACCTCAAGGCCGTCGAGAACGCCGACAACTTCGCCGCCGAGGGCCGCATGCTCATCGCCGGTAGCGACAGCAACCCCGCCGAGTTCAACGAGGCTCTGATTGGCGCCAACGTTGACGACGTCAAGTCCGTCACCTGGACCGACGAGGTCGAGGAGGGCGAGGAGGCCGAGACCCACACCGTCGAGGTCACCGTCAAGGGCATCAAGGTCCGCAACACCCCCGAGCTCACCGACGAGCTCGTCAAGTCCGACTTTGGCTTCGACAGCATCGACGCTATGCGCGACGCCATCAAGATCGAGATCGAGCAGGACAAGGCTTCCCGCCTCCCGGCCGAGAAGGAGAACCGTTGCGTCTCCGCTCTCGCCGAGCGCCTGCAGCTCGACGAGATGGATGCCGACTACGAGCAGTCCGTCTTTGAGGAGCTTGGCCAGAACTTCCTGTCCAACCTCGCTGCCCGCGGCATGACCCTGGACACCTGGCTGCCCGCTTCCGGTCTGACCATGGAGCAGTTCATCGGCGACCTTCACAAGCAGGCCAACGACGTTGCCCGTGAGTCCCTGGCTCTCGACGCCCTCGCCCGTGAGCTCAAGATTGAGGTCACCGAGGACGACATCAACGCCGAGTTCGAGAAGGCCGGCGTCAAGGACGTCGAGGCTTCCAAGGCCGAGTTCATCGCCGATGGCCGTATGCCTGCCGTCCGCGAGTCCATCCGTCGCTCCAAGGCCGTCGACCACCTGGTCGAGAACGCCAAGGTGACCGAGGTCGACGAGACCGCCAAGGACGCCGAGTAATTCTCGCCGCCTTGCCCGCGAGCGCATGCGTGCGCCCGTGATGGGGTAAAGTTATACACCGATTATCCGGTAGCTTCGTACGGTGCCAGCCAATGCATAGCATGCGGGCACCGTACGTTTATCTAGAACCAATTTGGTCCGCAAGAGAGAAATGGAGATGCGTATGATCGCAAAGTTCGATTCCGCCCTCGTGCCATACGTTATCGAGCAGACGCCGCGCGGCGAGCGCAGCTACGATATCTATTCGCGCCTGCTCAACGACCGCATCATCTTCTTGGGCGAGGAGATCAACTCCGTAAGCGCCAACCTGGTCGTTGCCCAGCTGCTGCATCTTGAGAGCCAGGATGCCGAGAAGGATATCTCGCTCTACATCAATTCGCCCGGTGGCGAGGTCTACTCCGGCCTGGCGATTCTTGACACCATGAACTTCATCAAGCCGCAGGTCTCCACCATCTGCGTCGGTATGGCCGCGTCCATGGCTGCCGTGCTGCTTTCGGCCGGCGCCAAGGGTAAGCGCTTTTGCCTGCCGCACTCCAAGGTCATGATTCACCAGCCCAGCGGCGGTGCCCAGGGTCAGCAGACCGAGATCGAGATCGTGGCCGAGGAGATCAAGAAGACTCGCCGCGAGCTCAACCAGATTCTGTCCGACGCCTCGGGCCAGCCCATCGAGAAGGTCCAGGCCGACACCGAGCGCGACAACTACCTGACCGCTGCCGAGGCCCTCGACTACGGCCTGATCGACCGTATCGTCACCTCGCGCGACCTCGCCGCGAAGGACGCCTAGGATGGCCGGTAACATGCAGGACAACTTTGACGAGAACGGCAACCCCATCCGCTGCTCCTTCTGCGGAAAAGAGCAGGGCCAGGTCCGTCGCCTCGTAAAGGGCCCGACCAACATCTTTATCTGTGACGAGTGCGTCGCCGCCTGTTCCGAGATTCTGGAGGAGTCGCTGGCTTCGGACTTTATGGACGCTGCCCGCAACGGCAAGCTGCCGGGCTTCCTCAACGACCATGGTCAGTCTGCATCCCAGCCCGCCATGGACCCCGAGACCGAGGGCTTTGAGCTCGAGGACGACCGCCAGGTCATCACGCACGTGCCGACGCCGCACGAGATCTATGACGAGCTTTCGGCCTATGTTATGGGCCAGGAGGACGCCAAGCGTGCCATGTCGGTTGCCGTGTACAACCATTACCGCCGCGTGATCGAGGGTGGCGCTGCGCTTTCGGCCTTTGACGACGGCTTGGATTCGCAGCTCGACGATGATATGGACGAGGTGGAGCTCGCCAAGTCCAACATTTTGCTGCTCGGTCCCACCGGTACCGGTAAGACCCTGCTCGCCCAGACGCTTGCGCGCATCCTCGAGGTGCCGTTTGCCATCGCCGACGCCACCGCGCTTACCGAGGCAGGTTACGTGGGCGAGGATGTGGAGAACATCCTGCTCAAGCTTATCAACGCCGCCGATGGCGATATCGAGCGCGCGCAGGTTGGCATTATCTACGTGGATGAGATCGACAAGATTGCCCGCAAGGCCGAGAACCTTTCCATTACCCGCGATGTTTCGGGCGAGGGCGTTCAGCAGGCGCTGCTTAAGATTCTTGAGGGCACGGTGGCAAGCGTTCCGCCCACCGGTGGCCGTAAGCATCCCCAGCAGGAGCTGCTGCAGATCGACACGACCAACATCCTGTTCATCTGCGGCGGTGCCTTTGTGGGCCTGGACAAGATCATCGCCGACCGCGTGGGCAACAAGGGTGTGGGCTTTAACTCCGAGATCGCCGGCCCCACCTCGGTCGACGAGAACGACCTGCTGCGTCAGGTGCTCCCGCAGGACCTCAACGCCTTTGGCATGATCCCCGAGTTCGTGGGACGTACGCCCGTCGTCACCCAGACACAGGCGCTCGACGAGGACGATCTGGTGTCAATCCTGACCGAGCCCAAGAACGCCGTGGTGCGTCAGTACCGCAAGATGTTCCAGCTCGAGGACGTTGAGCTTGAGTTTGAGGACGCCGCCCTGCACGAGATCGCCCGCATGGCGCTTGCCCGCAAGACCGGCGCCCGCGGTCTGCGCTCTATCTGCGAGGACGTGCTGCAGCAGACGATGTTTGACCTCCCCAGCGAGGAAGGCGTAGCCAAGGTCGTCGTGACCGAAGCCTCCGTAAAGGGCGAAGAACAACCCCAGCGCATCTACGGCTAAAACCTGTCAAAACGTTTTTGTCGATAGCCTCCGACCACCCACGGTCGGAGGCTATTTTATATATACGCAATAACCCCAACTACCTGTGTTATTCTGTGTGTTTGTTTAAGCCAAAGCGAAGTCAATTCAGACTGAAGTAATCGATACCTAAGGTGTGTCCGCCTGCTTGGTTTTCGTAGATTCCGCACGAGCCGAAGAGCACTTAATGTGCTCTTCGTGCGAGCCAGGACCTGACCGAGCGAAAACCAAGCAGGCGGACACGCCGGCGGGACAGGGAGAGATATATGGAAGAGATGCCCAAGAACTACGATCCGTCGACCAACGAGCCGGCGATCCTGCAGAAGTGGCTCGACGGCGGCTACTACAAGCGCCGCGAGGGCGTGGGCGACTGCACCGTCACCATTCCGCCTCCCAACGTGACCGGCAAGCTCCACATGGGCCACGCTACCGACGACTCCATCCAGGACGCCATCATCCGTATGGCCCGCATGCGCGGCAAGTCCACGCGCTGGGTGCTCGGCACCGATCACGCCGGTATCGCCACGCAGACCAAGGTCGACAAGAAACTCAAGAGCGAGGGCATCAGCCGCCTGGAGATTGGTCGCGACAAGTTTGTCGACGCTTGCTGGGATTGGACCCACGAGTACGGCGGCATCATCGTCGAGCAGATCAAGCGTATGGGCTGCTCCGTCGATTTCGATAACGAGCGCTTCACTATGGACGAGGACTATGCCCAGGCCGTGCGTAAGGTCTTCTGCGACTGGTACCACGACGGCCTGATCTACCGTGGCAAGCGCATCGTCAACTGGTGCCCCAACTGCACCACCGCCATTTCGGACGACGAGGCCGAGTACAAGGACGAGAAGGGCCACCTGTGGCACCTGCGCTACCCGCTGACCGAGCCGGTCAACGGCCAGGACTACATCGTCGTCGCCACCACGCGCCCCGAGACCATGCTCGGCGACACGGGCGTCGCCGTCTCCCCGAAGGATCCCGAGAAGGCCGCCTTCGTGGGTAAGACCGTCATGCTGCCGATCGTCAACCGCGAGATCCCCATCTTTGAGGATTGGCATGTCGACGCCAACTTTGGCTCCGGCTTCGTCAAGGTCACCCCGGCCCACGACCCCAACGACTACGCCATGGGTCAGGCCCACGACCTGCCGCAGATCAATATCTTCGATGAGCACGCGGTGGTTGTTGAGGGCTACGGCGAGTTCACCGGCATGAACCGCGACGAGTGCCGCGAGGCCGTCATCAAGTGGTTCGAGGAGCACGACCTGCTCGACCATGTCGAAGAGCTCGACCACTCCGTCATGCACTGCTACCGTTGCGATGCCGCCCTGGAGCCGTGGCTGTCTGAGCAGTGGTTTGTGGCCGTCGACAAGCTCAAGGGGCCGGCGCTCGACGCCGTCAACTCCGGCAAGGTCACCTTCCACCCCGCGCGCTGGACGCAGACCTACACCACCTGGATGGAGAACCTTAAGGACTGGTGCATCAGCCGCCAGCTTTGGTGGGGCCACCGCATCCCCGTGTTCTACTGCGAGGACTGCGGCTGGGAGGACGCCCTTACCGAGGACACCGACGTGTGCCCCAAGTGCGGCGGCCATCACGTGCATCAGGACGAGAACGTGCTGGACACCTGGTTCAGCTCGCAGCTGTGGACCTTTGCCACGCAGGGCTGGCCGCAAAAGCCGGAGCTGCTCGAGGGCCATCACCCCACGACGGCGCTCGTCACCGCGCGCGACATCATCGCGCTGTGGGTCGCCCGCATGGTCATGAGCTCGCTGTACTTCCTGGACGAGGTACCGTTTAAGGACGTCGTCATTTACCCGACGATCCTGGCTAAGGACGGCAGCCGCATGTCCAAGTCTAAGGGCAACGGCGTTGACCCCATGGACCTCATTGGCATGTACGGTGCCGACGCCATGCGTTACAACCTGCTTACGCTGTGCACCAACAACCAGGACGTCAAGTTCGACGCGAACATCGATAAGAAGACCAAGAAGCTCATCGACAGCCCGCGCACCGAGCAGGCCAAGTCGTTTGTGACCAAGATCTGGAACGCCAGCCGCTTCCTGCTCATGAACATGGAGGGCTACACGCCCGGCGAGCCCGTCGTTGAGACGCCGGCCGACGCCTGGATGTTCAGCCGCCTGGCCAAGGCCGTCAAGATGGTCACCGAGGGTATTGAGAACTACACCTTTGGCGACATGGCCCGCGGCTTGCAGCAGTTCTTCTGGAACGAGGTCTGCGACTGGTACGTCGAGGTCACCAAGGCCCGCCTGAAGGGCGAGAGCCGTCTGCAGGCCCAGCGCAACCTGATTTTTGTGCTCGACACCTCCATTCGCCTGATGCACCCGCTTATGCCGTTTGTTACCGAGGAGATCTGGGACAACATGCCGGCGAGCGTGCTCGACCTGGACGCCGAGGGCAACGTGGACCGCGCCGAGGCGCTCATGATTGCCAAGTGGCCCGAGCCCGCCGAATACGCCAAGTATGTTGACGAGGACGCCGAGCGCGCGTTTGAGCTGTGCCGCGCCGTCGTTTCCGCTGCCCGTGCCACGCGTTCGCGCTATCGCTTGAGCCCCAAGGCCGAGCTCGACGTGGTCGTGCGCGCCGGTGCCGAGGATATCGAGAAGCTCGAGAGCCTGCGTTCCACGATTGAGCCGCTGGCGAACACCGCTTCGTTGGTCATGGGCACCGACGTCGAGAAGCCGGCTGCGAGCATCGCCGTGGTCGACAGCGGCGTCGAGGTCTTTGTGGTGCTCGAGGGCAAGGTTGATCTTTCGGCCGAGAAGGCACGCCTGGAGAAGGAGATCGCCGCGGCTCAGAAGGAGCTCGCCGGCTGCGAGAAGACGCTGGCCAACGAGGGCTTTGTGGCTAAGGCCGCGCCCGCGGTGGTCCAGAAGAAGAGGGACCGTGCGGCTGAGCTCAAGGAGATCCTGGTGGCGCTGACTGCTCAGGTTGCTGACTTCTCGTAGATCTTACTGAGGGGCGCGTCCCGACGCTTTGCTCGCTACTGCGGACAGTCCTGCGCAAGACGGACAGCACATTAAGTGCTGTCCTTTGCGTGCGGAACTTGTATCGAGCAAAGCGTCGGGCCGCTCCTTGTGCGGTTACGTGGTTGTTTGCATCTGGCGTGTTGGGGCCACTGGATTGTGGCCTTGATCTTGCTGCAATCGGGTAAAGGCTGAAATTGTCAACGCGAGGGGCTCATTCTTTTTGATGAGCCTCTTTTTCTGTTATGGGGGACTTTGGGTTATGGCTAAGCGTTCTGGGTCGTATGTCGTTCCTTTTTCGTTTGATTTGCTTTCGTTTGATGAGGCTGTTGGGCTTGCTGCTGATACGGGGCGGATTTCTGGGGATGCTGGTCCTTTGCTCGAGACGGTTGTCGATATGCTTGATGAGCTGGGACGTCCGGACGAGTATTTCGATTGCATTCAGGTTGCCGGTACCAATGGCAAGACTTCGACCACGCGTTTTTCGGCTGCTATTCTTCGCGGCGAGGGGCTCAAGACCGCGCTGTATACGTCGCCGCAGCTGGTGCGTTATCCCGAGCGCATGGAGGTTGACGGGCGCCTTGTGAGCGACGAGGCCTTTGCCCGTGGCGTTTCGGCAGCTGTCGAGGCGGGGCGTCGCGTGAATGCGCGCCGTGTGGCGGCGCGGGAGCGTGCCTATTCCATCACGCCGTTTGACCTGCTGACGGCTGCCGCACTTGTAGTGTTTGCCGAGGCCGCGGTGGATGTTGCCGTGCTCGAGGTTGGCATGGGCGGGCGTTGGGACGCCACGAGTGCGACCGATCCCGTCGCCATTGCCATTACGGGCATCGGGCTCGATCACACACGTATTTTGGGCGACACGCTCGAGGCCATTGCGGGGGAGAAGGCTGCGGTTATCAAACCCGGGCGCTTGGTTGTTTTGGGCGAGGGCACGCACGAGGCGAGCGTTCAGCGCGTGATGGATGCCCGCTGCCGCGAGTGCGGCATCGTGCCGCTCGTGGTGGGCCACGCCACGACCAAGGTGCCGGCACATGTGGGCGACACGGTTGAGTTTAGCTGCACCACGCCGCGTGCGATCTATACGTCGAGCATGGTCAAGCCGGCCTATCAGCCGCAGAATGCCGCGTGCGCGATTATGCTGTGCGAGGGGTATCTGGGTCGCGAACTCGACCACGAGGCGCTGGATGCTTCGCTTATGGGCTGCCCCACGCCGGGTCGTTTTGACGTGCTGGGGACCGATCCGCTCAAGCTGATTGACGCCTGTCATAACCCTCAGAGCTGCGAGAACTTTGTAAACGCGCTGGACGAGATCGATCCGTGCGTGGAGAATCGCCCCACGCTGCTATGTGCCGCGCTGGCCGATAAGGACGTGGCGGGTATCGTTGACGTTTTGGTTCCGGCGTTCCCCCGCGTAGTCGTGACCCAGACCGATTCCGACCGCGCCCTGCCGGCAGAGGAGCTCGCTGCCCTGGTGGACGCCGAAAAACTCTCGGGCGTGTACATGAGCGTGTCCGAGGCTCTCGCCGCCTTCGATGCCGCGGGCGAGTCCTTCGTAGCAGCCGGCACCATCACCCTAGCCGGCGAAGTAGCCGGTCTGCTGCGCTAACCCATCCCCTCATCAGTTGCGGTGAAATAGTTCCTGTTTTTGGGTTCTAGCAGCCCATCCAGGAACTATTCCACCGCAACTTAGTTTGGGGGCTTGGGGACTAGGCTAGTCTAGGCGGACTGGATCGTGGGGGTAGGCGTTGAGAATCTCGACGCCGTTCTCGGTCACCAGGGCCAGGTCCTCGATGCGGACACCGGTGCGGCCGGGGAGGTAGATGCCCGGCTCGATGGAGAACGTCATGCCAGGCTCTACGACTTGCTCGTTGACAAGCGAGACGTCGCCCGGCTCGTGGTCCTGCAGGCCGATCGAGTGTCCCAGGCGGTGCGTAAAGAATTTGCCGTAGCCAGCGTCCTCGATAACATCGCGGGCGGCGCGGTCCAGGTCGCACATGCGCACGCCCGGAGCGATGAGCGCCTCGGCGGCCTCGTTGGCGCGGCGCACGATGTCGTAGATGCGCGCCGTCTCCTCGTCCGGCTCGCCCCAAAAGAACGTGCGCGTCATGTCCGAGCAGTAGTTGCGATGGCGTCCGCCAATGTCGAACAGCACCACGTCGCCACGCTTGAGCACGGTGTCGTCGGGTTCATGATGCGGGTCGCCGGCGTTGGCGCTAAAGCTCACGATGGGCGGAAAGCTAAAGCCCTCGCAGCCGTGCTTGCGATACAGACCGAGCATCTGGTCGGCAATTTCGCGCTCCGTCACGCCCTCGTGAACGAGTTTGATGGCGTCGGCCATCACAGCGTCGTTAGCGGTCGAGGACGCGCGCATAAGCTCCTGCTCGGTGGCATCCTTGTAGGTGCGTGCGGCGGTGACGGCAAAGTCACCCAGGAAAAACTCGCTGGCGGCGTGGCACTCCATAAGCGGCATCAAAAAGCCGGAGCGCATGACGGTGTCGATGCCGAGCGGTTTGTTCGGATCGACCTCGCGAACGATGGCGTCGGCCACGACGTCAGTATCGGTGTGATAGGCCACGCGGGCATTGTCGTACTCGGGCAGCTGATGCAGCGCGTTGACCAAGATCACCGGCTTGCTATCGCGTGCGAGCAGCACGCCGCAAAATCGCTCGAACATATCGGCATAAAAACCGGTCAGGTAGTAGATCGACCACGGGTCGTTTACGAGTAGCTGCGCGCCGGGGTGCTGAGCCTCGAGTGCATCGAGCACGCGCGCCACACGCTGATCATCGACATGTGCCATGAAACATCCTTTCGCTAGGGTGCCACCATGGTATCCCAAGCCCGGCACATAGGGACGTTCCTTTTATGCCGGCACCTTGGGACACTCCTTAGCATGGGCTGTCTAGCGAACGTTCGGGCAAAAGTAGCTAAAAGAGGCCCGTCCCAAATGGGCTGGTTTCAAAAGTATGGCGGATTACGGGGCTGGACCTGTATTACTTGACCATGGCAAAAATCGCGAAATTAAAACCGCATGTAGATGGCTTGTCAAAAATTGAAAATGGCCGGTATGGATGGGGGTCTCCGAATCAGCCCGTAATCCGGCATAGTATTGAAATGACACTAAAGTAGGCACAAGCTAAATACCGATTCCAAGGATAGTTACGGTGGAATAGTTCCTAGATGCCGGGGTTTTGGCGGAAATCAGGAACTATTTCACCGCAACTTATGAGGGCAGGGTGGATGGCGGGGTAGCTAAATGAGCCCCGTCCTCAATTAGCTGCTTAGGCTGGGTCGATGTCCATGCTGGCGATGAGGTCGATGTTGGTGCCGAGAAGGTCTTCCAGCACGATGTCGCCCATGCGGATGGGGGCGTTGACGACTAGGCCTCGGATGAGGGTCATGGCTTGGGCGTGGAGTGCCAGCGGGATGGCTTCGGCCGTACGCACGGGCAGCAACGCCTCTTCGCCTCCGGATACGGCCACGGTGGTGGTGAGCACGCGCATGGGGCAGGTGAGCTCCTGATGCGCGAACTTATCGCCGCGCGGGCAGTTGTTGCCGGTTACGGAGCGCACTTCTACCACGGCGCCGTCTGCGTCACGCTCTACCTCTACGGTCAGGAGGCATTCGGATGGGCAGGTGGTGCAGTTGAACTGCAGCGTCTCGGTCGCATTCGTGCTCATGAGCTATGCCTCCTCAATGGGATCGACAGACAGAATAATCTCTCTAGCACCTAGGTCGAGTGCGCGCTGAATCACCTTCGCCGGCAGCGGGAAGCTTTCCATGACGCTCGGCTTAAATGCACGGACCTTGCCTGCGAACAGTTTCTCGCCGCCTGCCAGAATACGCACGCGGGCGGCGTCGACGGGTCGGAGCACGCGGAAGTTGAGCTTGGTGAGCGCCACAGCTGTAATGCGTCCCGGCAGCGCGTAGCCCGCGATGCCGGCAGGGGAGACGGTGAGTTCACAGCTCGGAACGGTGCCCGCGTCGGTTCCCAGCGCGTACGCCGCCGCAGCTGCGCCGGCGCGCTCAGACTCGGTCGTCACGTTGTCGGCCAGGTCGTGCACGTGTAGCACGTTGCCGCAGGCAAAGATGCCCGGCACGCCCGTCTGCAGACTCTGGTCCACCACAGCGCCGCGCGTGCGCGGGTCAAGCTCTACGCCTGCGGCAACCGAAAGCTCGTTCTCGGGAATCAAGCCCACCGAAAGCAGCAGTGTGTCACACGGAACAATGCGCTCGGTCCCCGGAATGGGCGCCAGGTGCTCGTCGACTTGACTTACCTCGACGGCTTCCACGCGGTCGTGGCCGATCACGCGTGTGACGGTGGTGGACAGGTGCAGCGGAATTCCAAAGTCGTCCAGGCAGTTCTTGACGTTGCGGCGCAGGCCGTTGGCGTACGGCATGAGCTCGTACACGCCCTCGACCGAAATTCCCTCGAGCGTGCAACGGCGTGCCATGATCAGCCCGATATCGCCCGAGCCCAAGATGACGGCACGCGAGCCGGGCTTGAGGTTTTCGATATTGATGTATCGCTGCGCCAAGCCGGCCGTAAACACGCCGGCGGGACGGCTGCCGGGGATCTTGATCTCGCTGCGGGTGCGCTCACGGCAACCCATGGCAAGGACGATCGCGCGCCCGGTGAGCTGCAGCATGCCGGCAGGACTCATGAGCGTGACGGCATGGACCGCGGTGTCTTCCGTAGGCTCGCCTGAATCAATCCCAATCACCATGCTGTCCAGGAACAGTGCAATGTCGGTTGCGTGCACCTGGTCGATAAAGCGCTGCGCGTATTCGGGACCGGTGAGCTCCTGCTTAAAGTGCGAAAGGCCAAAACCGGGGCGAATACACTGGCGGAGGATGCCGCCCAGGTGCTGTTCGCGCTCCACGATGGCCACGCGCGCGCCGGCCTTATGCGCGGAAAGCGCGGCCGCCATGCCGGCAGGTCCGCCGCCGATAACGACCACGTCGAAGGCTTGCGTTTGTACGGCTTCTACGACGCCCCCATAGGCCGAGAT
>UQXC01000059.1 GCA_900544995.1 uncultured Collinsella sp.
ATACGGGTGCATCATCGACGTCTTCAATACAGAAAATATCAGTGCGGAATGTTTTGGGAGGTAGCCCAAACAGCCCCGGCGGGGGTCCTGTGTAGTCACCCTTTAGGCGGAACTCTCCTAATTATTTGGATGAGTCGTTTACTTACTTGTACTGTTACCGTCTTCCCGCTCTTGTTGGGGTATGCTTTGTTCGTATGTAAACGTTTGACATGTTGATGGGGGAGGGTGCTATGGCTCGCGAGGGCGCTCGTTCTAAGGATTCTGCTAAGCCTGGCATCAAGGAAGTTGCAGCGGTGGCGGGGGTTTCGCCTACTACGGTATCTCGCGTGCTTAATAATCGCGGCTATATTAGCCAAGAGACCCGCGATAAGGTCCATGCCGCGATGAAGCGCATCAACTATACGCCCAACGATATCGCCCGTGCCATGCTCAACGGTCGCCTGAATCTTATCGGTATGATCGTTCCCTTTGTGAGCAGCCCGTTCCATGCTCAGGTTGTGCAGGCGGTCGAGCGCACGTTAGCGGAAAACGGCTTTAAGATGTTGCTGTGCAACAGCGCCAATCGACCCGATCTTGAGCGTTCCTATATTGACATGCTCCGCCGCAATATGGTCGACGGCGTCATCGTCAACTCCCTCAATATCGGTGCCGAGGCATATGCCGAGATGGGCTTGAGCCTGGTTGGCATCGACTGCGATCTTGGCGAGGGCTCTGTCCAGATTGCAAGTGACAGCTATGGCATTGGCGAGCTCGCCACGCGCCGTCTGATTGATGACGGCTGCAGGCGTATCCTGTGCCTGCGCAGCAATAGCCGCATGCGCATGCCTGCCAATAAGCGTACCGATGCCTACCTCGATGTTGTTGAGCAGGCCGGTTTGCCCGCGCTTGTCCGTGAGGTTGAGTTCGTTAAGCCCGACGACGAAAAGAGCGCGGTCATTGCGAAGATCCTCGATGAGAACCCCGATATTGACGGCATCTTTGCGGGAGACGACACGATGGCGGCTATCTGTCTTAACGTGATGAAGCAGCGCGGCTTGAGCGCTCCGGGCGATATTAAGGTCGTGGGCGCGGATGGTGCCCGCCGCACTATGACGTTTATGCCTGACTTAACAACCGTACGCCAAGATATCGATCGCATCGGAGAGCTCGCGGCGCAATCCATCATTGCTCTTATTAACGGCGAAAAGCCCGAATCGAATATCAAGCTCCCCGTTGAACTCATTGAGGGTAAAACCGCGTAGTTCATCCCGTGCCAAAAGAATTCCTCAAACACCTCTGATGACCGTTCGCCGGCATATGTCAACCGTTTGCCGACGACTGGAACTGCGAAAAGACGTATTGGTGTGAAAACGTTTGACATATGAAAACGATTGACATATCTTGCAGTTGTACCGAGTTAGTATCTCGTGAGAAAGGAAGTCTCGGATGCACAAGGTGTATTACCAGCCTGAGGGAATTTGGGTAGGCGACATCATGCCGTACGGCGAGGACGGCACGTTCTATCTCTATCATCAGCGTGACACGCGAAACCCCGGACCTTTCGGAGAGCCGTTTGGCTGGGCACTCGCGACAACCAAGGACTTCGTCAATTACAAAGACTTTGGCGAGAGCCTTGAGCGTGGCGGCGACGAGGAAGTCGACCAGTATGTTTATGCCGGCACGGTGTTTAAGGTGGGCGACAAGTACCATGCGCTCTACACTGGTTGCAATCGCGATAAGGTCAAGGCACGCTTGATGAAGCAGGTTCTTCTTCACGCAACGAGTGACGACGCCGTCAAGTGGGAGAAGAACATCGCCGAGACGCTGCTTCCGCCCCAGGAGGGTTACGATGACCGCAACTGGCGCGATCCCTTTGTGCTTTGGGATGAGGAGAACGAAGAGTACATGCTCATCCTCGGCACGCGTGTGGGCGAGGACAAGCGTCTGATGACCGGTCGTCTGGTCAAGTTCACCTCCAAGGACCTGGATACCTGGGAGTTCCAGGGCGACTGGTGGAATCCGGGCCTGTACACCATGTTCGAGATGCCTGATCTCTTTAAGATGGGCGACTGGTGGTATCTGGTGTTCTCCGAGTACAGTGATGGCAACAAGACCCGTTACCGCATGTCTCGCTCTATCAACGGTCCTTGGATCACTCCTGCGGACGATTCCTTCGATGGCCGCGCGTACTATGCCGCGCGTACCGCATTTGATGGCGAGCGCCGCGTTCTCTTTGGTTGGGTTCCTACGCGTGACGAGGGCGGTGACCCCAGCTCTTACCTGTGGGGTGGCACCTTTATGCCTCTCGAGATCGTTCAGCGTGCTGACGGAACGCTCGGCACCAAGCTCCCCGACAGCATGCTTGGCGCCTTTGGCGAGGCTAAGGCAGTCGAGGCCTTTGAGCTTTCCTGCGAGTCGGGCAAGGTCGAGCAGGTGCTCGCCGCGGATGCCGGTTCCACCTATATGCTCGATGCCGACATCGAGCTCGCCGGTGACGCTGCCGGCTTCTCGGTGAAGCTTGCCGAGGACGCCGAGTCCGGTCTTGCCTATGAGTTCCGCGCCAACCTGCGTGAGGGCAAGCTCGAGTTTACGGCGGCCCCCCAGTATCCGTGGTTCCAGGTCAACAACATGGGCCTCGAGCGTCCGTTGTTCTTTAAGGGCGAGGGCACTCATCATGTGCGCCTGGTCGTTGACGACGATATCGCGACCATCTTTGTCGATGATGTTGCGCTTAACGCTCGATTCTGCAATAAGCAGGGCCAGGGTGTGGCGCTGACGGTCACCGACGGTACGCTTAAGTGCGCAAATGCAACGATCGCGTCTCTGTAATGGCATCAAAACGTCTTATGATTTCGTAAAGGAATGGAGAGGAACATGGACTACAAAGTAGTGTCTCAGCAAGTCGTCGATAACGTCGGCGGTCTGGAGAACATCGAGGGCGCCACGCATTGCGTTACGCGTCTGCGTCTGGTGCTCAAGGATACGAGCAAGTACAACAAGGCCGAGCTCGAGAACATCGATGGCGTCAAGGGCGTGCTGTACAACAGCGGCCAGCTCATGATCATCTTCGGTACCGGTACCGTCAACAAGGTCTACGATGAGTTTATGGCTCTGACGGGCGTTAAGGAGATCAGCGCTTCCGAGGTCAAGGGCGCCGAGGCGGACAAGAAGGGCAAGTTCTTCTCGGTCCTCAAGGTATTCTCGGACATCTTTATCCCCATCATTCCCGCCTTCGTCGGCGCCGCTATCATCATCGGCCTTAAGTCGCTGATCGTTGCCAACGGCCTCTTTGGCATGGAGGGCAGCCTTGCCGATCACAGCGAGTTCCTCAAGAACCTCGCAAGCTTCTTTGCCATTATCGCCACCACGTTTGACTACCTGCCTGTCCTGGTTATGTACAGCGCGGTGAAGCGTTTTGGCGGTAACCCGATTCTGGGCATCCTCGTCGGTATCGTCATGGTTCACCCGAGCCTTATGAACCGCAACACGTTCGTTATGGACCCGACGGGTGCTGAGTACTGGAACTTTGGTCCGCTCTCCATTCCCATGGTTGCTTTCCAGGGTGGCGTGTTCCCTGCAATCCTGACTGCCTGGTTTATGGCCAAGGTCGAAAAGATTGCCCAGAAGTACATCCCCGAGGTCGTTTCGTTCGTCTTTGTCCCGACCGTTACCCTGATTCTTGCTAACGTCGCCCTGTTCACCGTGTTCGGCCCGCTCGGCAACCTGATCGGCGACGTCCTCGCCGGCGTAATCGATATCCTGTACAACAGGATGGGCGTCTTTGGTGCCTTTGTCTTCGCCGCGTTCCTGCAGCCGCTTGTCGTTACCGGTACGCATCAGTTCATCCAGGGTATCGAGGCAAACCTCGTTGCCACGACTGGCTTCAACTACATCCAGGCCATCTGGTCGGTTTCCATCATCGCCCAGGGCGGCGGCGCCATCGGCATGTACCTCATTCACAAGAAGCATTCCAAAGAGCGCAACATCTGCATGTCGTCCTTTATCCCGACGCTGGTCGGTATCTCCGAGCCCGCAATCTTTGCTGCAAACATGCGCTACTCGATCATCCCGTTCATCTGCGCTTGCATCGGTGCAGGCTGCGGCGGTGCCTTCGTGAAGCTCTTTGAGGTGCGCGCCATCGGTCAGGGTCTGACCGGCGTGCTTGGCCTGCTCATCGTCACGCCCGAGACGCTCGTGTGGTATGTGGCTGGCAATCTCATCGCCTTCATCGTGCCGATCGTCTTGATCTTTGCCTACAACAAGGCAAAGGGCGTGCCGACCACCGATGAAGAGGGCGCTGGCGCTGGCTTCGACGTTAGCTTCTAGTTGAGCCGTTCAGCGTAATGTGCGGATAAGTCCATTTGGGGAAGGGCGTTCGGCTCGTGTGAGTCGAGCGTCCTTTCCCATAGACGAGAAAGTCAACGGCGATGTTTAATCAAAAAAATAAGGTGACACGCGCGGACTATGAGCAGTGGCGTGCCGGACAGGATGAGACGGCGGCTCGCATCGCATCCGACCCCGATAGGCTTTTGTTCCATGTGGAGCCTGAGCTTGGCTGGCTCAACGACCCCAATGGTTTGGTTCAGATTGGTGATACGTATCACATCTATCATCAATACGATCCGTTCGATGCTGCGCATGGCGGTCCAGTGCTTTGGAACCATCTGACGACAAAGGATTTTGTGACGTACGAGAATCACGGCCCCGTGCTGTTCCCCGATTCCGATTTGGATTTGAGTGGAGCGTATTCTGGTTCTGCCTTTGTACGTGATGGCAAGATTCACTACTTCTATACCGGCAACGTTAAGCATTTTGACCGTGATGATTACGACTACGTGTTGACGGGCCGTGAGCAAAACCAAATTCATATGGTTGCCGAGAATCCCGACGAATTGGGCGAGAAGCGCATAGCTGTTGGGCCGGTCGATTACCCCGACGATATCGGTACGCACGTGCGCGACCCCAAGATCCTTGAACACGACGGTATCTACTACATGGTTCTCGGCGCTCGTACGAAAGACGATCGCGGGTGCGTGCTTGTCTATACCTCGCGTGATCTAGAGGACTGGGGCTATGCGACGCGCATTGAGCTGGGCGAGAAGTTTGGCTTTATGTGGGAGTGTCCTGATCTGTTTGAGCTCGATGGCGAGCTTATTCTTGTTTGCTGTCCGCAGGGCGTGCCCGCCGATGGCTGGCGTTACCGCAATCCGCATCAGTGCGTGTGGTTCTCCATCGAGGCCGATTGGGGGGCGCCGAGCTTTAAGATCGTCGGCCAGGGCATGCCTCCGATGGTTGATGCCGGTTTTGATTTCTATGCCCCGCAGTCCTTTGAGGACGCTGCGGGTCGGCGTTTGATGATCGGATGGTCGGGTTGCCCCGATGCGACGACAGAAAGCCCGACGGTGGCGCGCGGGTGGCAGTGCACGCTGACGGTGCCGAGAGAGCTGAGCATGCGCGGCGGCAAGCTCTGCCAGTGGCCGGCGCACGAGATTGAGAGGATGCGCGGCGATTGCGTTCGTGCTGTAGGCGGTGAGACCGTTGAGGAGCCGGGACGCCTGTTTGATGTCGTGGTTTCCTGCGAGGGAGCCAAGATGATCGAGCTCGAAATCCGCAAGGGTGTCTTTGTGCGTTATACGGACGGGATGCTTACCCTCGATATGGGCGACGAAGGCTATGGACGCGACCAGAGGTCGATCGAGCTCGGCGAACTTCGCGACCTGCGCGTGCTTTCGGACACTACGATGGTCGAGATTTTTGCCAATGGTGGCGAGGCGGCACTTACGAGCCGTACCTATTCGCCGGCGGTTCCGGCGATGGAGCTGCACGCCGAGGGTGCGGCGTCGATGGATTTCTACCGCCTCGCTCATTAACCGTGCATGGAGCACGATTGGACTTGTTGGGCGGAATGTGTCGCAGTTGCCGCGGCCAGCTACCGCTTATCGCGTATAGCGACCGTTTGCGGAATAAGTAACACTCCTTAATAAACCGTGTAGAATCTCAGTTAAGCACGGAGTTTTCCAGGGAGACGCTGTCCTTTGTTGTGTGCAAGGGACGGCGTCTCTTTGGCGCTTGGAGGCCGTTCTGCAGCAGGACGGCGGACGTGCGTCATATATTAAAAAACCAACGTCGAGATGGGTCGTGATGATAATGGGCAAGTACGTAATCGTGGTTGAGTCTGGGTCGGATGTAACGCCGGAGCTCTGCGAGCGCTACGGCATCGTGCGCGTGCCCATGCATGTCACGATTGGTGACGAGACCGTCGAGGACGGCTCGATCGATCCGCTCGAGATTTATTCGCGCTGCAACGAGTTTGGTGTGATGCCCAAGACCAGTGGCTGTTCGCCAGCGGATTTTGCGCATGTGTACGACCGCATCCATGCCGAGCAGCCCGACGCGACTATTTTGCATCTTGCATATTCCGAGGCCACGACCTGTTCGCATCAGTCCTCTAAGATTGCGGCTCAGGGGCGCGACTACGTGTTCTCCATGGACACGCGCTTTGTCTCGGTGGGCCAGTCGCTCGTTGTCGTCGAGATCGCCAAATACATCGAGGCTCACCCCGATGCCACCGTCGACGAGATCTTTGCATTTACGAATTCCGTCATGGACCGCGTGCTGTTGGGCTTTGTTCCTACCGACCTTGCCTTCCTTAAGGCAGGTGGTCGCTTGTCAAACGTCGCGTTCCTTGGCGCCCACCTGCTCAAGATTAAGCCCTGCATTGAGGTAACGGGCGGTAAGTTTGTGGCGACCAAGAAGTTCCGCGGCTCTATGCTCAAATGCGCCCGTGCCTTTATTGATCACATGGTAGAGAAGGGCGAGATCGACTACTCGCATATTGGCCTGGCGTATTCGGTGGGTCTTTCCGAGGAGTTGCGCGACGACATGGAAGTCTATGCACACGATCTTGGCTTTAAGGACATTACCTGGACTCAGGTCGGCGGCGTCATCTCGAGCCATTGTGGCCCGACCGCCTTCGGCGCGGTGCTTACGCTTAAGGCGTAAGGCCTGGCGTCTATCGATTTCTATTGCCACGGCGGCGGGCGGGTTGCGATAACCCTCCCGCCGCTCTTGCGTTGGGTCAAATAGAACAGCCCAATTGACCGCTAAACCATTTCACCATCATGCGTATGGGCTAGAATGGCTCTGGCATTTTAATTGGTTGCATCCAAGGAGAGGCAAGGTAGCGCGAATGGCAGAAATGACGCTTGAGGGTGTGGACGCTCGTCCCGAGGACTCTGCGTTTGCCCTTGGCCGCGTGCATTCAATCGAGACGATGGGAACGGTCGACGGACCCGGCATCCGCTTTGTGGTGTTTGTTCAGGGCTGTCCCATGCGCTGCGCGTATTGCCACAATCCCGATACCTGGTCGGTCAACGGCGGCACGATGGTGACCGTCGAGCACCTCATGGATGAGTTCCAGAGTAACCACGAGTTCTATCGCAGCGGCGGAATTACGGTTTCGGGCGGCGAGCCGCTTCTGCAGCCCGAGTTTTTGGCCGACCTGTTCCGTGCAATGCACAACAACCCCGATGGTCGTGTGCATACCTGCCTGGATAGCTGTGGCTACGCCTTCGACCCTCAGTATCCCGAGAAGTTCGATGCCGTGCTCAACGAGACCGACATGGTACTGCTCGATATTAAGCATGCCGACCCGGTCGAGCATAAAAAGCTGACCGGTTGTGATCCCGCACGCATCCTGGCGTTTGGCGATGAGCTTGCACGTCGCAAGATCAAGGTCGTTATCCGCCACGTGGTGGTGCCGGGCATTACCGACACGGTGGAGGAGTGCGAGGCACTCGGTCGTCTGATCGCTCCATGGCACAACGTGGTGGGTTTGGAGATGCTGCCGTATCATACGATGGGTGTCGTCAAGTACGAGCAACTGGGCATTCCCTATAAGCTCGAGGGCGTGCCCCAGATGGATACCGCGCGCATGCCCGAGCTGCGCAACGCCGTCATGACGGGCATGAAAAAGCGCCGCGCCGAACTCAAAAACGCCATCGGCTAGCGAGCCATTTTCGCTCCCCAAAGGCACTCATTGGGGACAGACTTAAATGAGTGCCCCTGGGCACCAAGTTGATTGCCAAAGAGCCCCGTCCTAAAAAGACTGCTCTCTGGGTTGCGGTGAGATGCGCAACAGAATCGTGCCATTTGGATAAATACGCTTGTGGTATCTTTAAAGACACCTTAAACGCTGCTGAATATCTTTGGAAAGAAATGCCTGCTCGGTATCATGCTGCTCGTATATAAACGGTGGCAGTCAGGAGACCACGTGCGAAACATCGCATCGCGGGACGAGTATGTGCCGCAGCATGGCAGCAGATATAAGACGAAGGGCACGTCTTCGCGTGGCCTTGCCGGCGCTCGCATCCGCGTGAGGAAGATTGCCGCTATTGGGATGCTAACGTCGGCGGTTATTATCCTCGGAATTACCGTTGAAACCTACGCCTCGGAGCGAACGGGGCGCCCAGATGCGTCAACGGTACAGCTGCAAAACGAGAAGGTTTCAAAGTCCAAAGCGTCGGCAGATCTCAAGACGAGACTTTCGAAGGCGGACTTCAACGATATCCCTTCGAGTGATACCGTTCAGACCTTCTCGTTGGTGGATAAGAAGATTCCTGCCTTGGAGGATGAGAGCCTTGCTTCGCTCCAGGATGCCCTGAGCCGGGCGCAGGAGCTGGGTGAAGTGGGCGTAGTGTTCTACGACCTATCGAGCGGTAGAGGCGTGACGTATAACGCCGATGTCGAGGTGTATGGAGCGAGCAGTTACAAGGCGCTGTATGCGCTCTATATTTGCGAGACGTTGGTCGAATCGGGTCAGGTGTCGCTCGATTGGCCTTTAGCCACGTATGGTGGTTACAGTATGGGCTGGCAGGCGGCGCGCGACCTGATCGAGACCGCGGTCGTTAATTCGGATAACGATTCGTTTATTGCGTTACGCGCGGCGTTTGACCATGATGGCTATGAGGATTGGATTGCCAATCTGGGTGTTGATGACGAAACGGCACTGGATCCGATGAGCGATTTTCCGACCTACTGCCCGCGCACTTCTGCGAGGTTATGGCGTGAGATGAGCGAGTATCTGAGCATGGATACCGAGACTTCACAGTGGTTGTCGGGCCTTCTGACATCAACATCGCGCTCGTTTATTCGCGATGGCATTGCGGACGAGCAGGTTTTGGTGCGCAACAAGGCAGGCTGGATTAGCGAGGATGGTTACTATTCGACATGCGATGCAGGCCTCATCGACATCGATGGCCGTACCTATGTCATGAGCGTCATGACATCGATGCCATGGAGTGATCGTTCGAGCGAGGTTACGGCCGCGATTGCAAAGGCTCTGTTTGATACGCGAGCTGCACTGGCTTAGCGTGTTCGTTTGGCGAGGTCAAACAAAATGCTGGTACCATACCTTGGTTGAGAATTTCGTATAGGTTTGGGGAATGGTATGGCTACCATCGCGATTATCGGTGCGCTCGAAAAAGAGATCATGCAGATTAAGGAAGAGCTGAGCGACGTTTGCGAGGCACGGGAGGCAGGCTTGACCGTTGTGAGCGGTGAGCTCGACGGCCTGACAGTTGTCGCCACAACGGCGGGCATGGGCACGGTGAACGCCGCCGCTGCAACACAGCACCTCATTAGCAAGTATGCTCCGCAGGCTGTTGTGTTTTCGGGCATTGCGGGCGGTTTGAACCCCAAGCTCCATATCGACGACGTGGTCATTGGCAAACGCCTACGCTATCTGGATACCGATACCGCGCTTATCGCCGAGTCCGCACCGGGGCTCGAGGAGTTTGGCTCGACGCCCGCGCTGGTCGATATTGCCGCCGACGTGCTTGCTGAGCGTGGGTTTGTTGACGCTTCGGCAAATGCAGTCGCTTCGAATGAGGGCACCAAGCAGTTCCTGGTCGGCACGATTGCCACGGGTAACCGCTTTGTGACGGGCGCCACCATGCGCAACGACGCTATCGAGGCGACGCATGCCGATTGTGTCGGCATGGAGGGCGCGGCAATTGCCCATGTCGCAACCAAAAATGGTGTCGATTGCCTGGTGTTGCGCGCTATCAGCGATAATTGTGACGAGGCGTACGATGCAATTTGCGAGCGCGAGTTCGATCTGTTCGAGTACGCGCGTGTTGCAAGTGACATCACGCTCGATATCGTCCGCCGCATTGCCGCTGCGCAATAGCGCGTCTATTTGTAAGAACCTACGACCAAGGAGTGTCCATGGCCGATTCCATTAACTACCAGCTTGCCAAGTTTGTCGCCAGCTACGGCAAAGTTTCGCAGATTCCCGAGTCCACCTGTCCCGAGGTGAGCTTTGTGGGCCGCTCCAACGTGGGCAAGTCGTCCATCATGAACAAACTCTTTGGCCGCAAGAACCTGGTGAAGGTTTCGAGTACGCCGGGCAAGACGAGCAACATCAACTTCTTTGAGGCCGACGACGTGCACTTTGTGGACCTGCCGGGCTACGGTTTTGCCCGCCGTTCCAAGGCCGAGCGCGACCGTTGGGCTGAGCTTATTGGCGACTTCTTCGACTCCGAACGCAGCTTTAACTTGGTTGTCTCGCTGGTGGACATTCGTCACGACCCCAGCAAGCTCGACCACGACATGATTGACTACCTGCAGGGCAACGAATTCAACTTTATCGTCTGTCTCACCAAGGCCGACAAGCTCAGCCGCACCCAACAGGCCCGCCAAGCCGCGGCCATCAAAAAGCAACTCAACGTCCCGGCCGAGAATGTCATCATCACGAGCTCCCAAACCGGCACAGGCATCGACGAACTCAAAAAACGCATCGCCGAGGCCTGCCTCTAGTAAATGTTCTGACAGCCAATAGTTTGTATCTGACCGTATCACCCCAGTGATAGTTATTGGTAAACTATCACTGGGGTGATATTTGCTATGGGAGGCCAAAATGGAGCTATGGCATGGGTCGGAGGTTGTTGTCGAGCATCCGTCGCTGGATAAATGCAGGCGGTTTAACGATTATGGGCGCGGTTTTTATTGCACACCGCATGAGGAAATGGCGATGGAGTGGGCATGTCGGACCGAATCGGACGGCATCGCGAATCGATACGAACTCGATATGGATGGTCTTTCCATTTTGGATTTAGAGTCCGGTGATTACTCAATTCTCAATTGGCTTGCAGTTTTGGCGAACAATAGAGAGTTCAATGTCTCGACGCCGCTGGCGCGTGAAGGACTTCGTTTTTTGCTCGACAACTGCCTAATCGATATTTCGAAATATGACGTTATTCGAGGTTACCGTGCTGATGACTCATATTTTTCGTTTGCGAGACAGTTCGTTAACGGCATGATTTCGCTTAGACAATTGCAGCGTATTATGCACTTGGGAGATTTGGGCATCCAATATGCTCTTATGAGTGAGCGCGCGTTCTCAGCAATTACATTCTGTGATTGGAGCCTGGCATTGGGGTCTGAGTATCATCCCAAGCGTTTTGAGCGAGAGCAAAGCGCTCGGCGTAAGTACTTGGACACGGTAAACGGATTCGATTCCGAAGGTATTGACATTCGAGATTTAATGGCGGGGAGGGTTGATTTAAATGATCCAAGAGTTAACGGATTGTGGACCGAGTAGAACTTATCCCGTCTATTATCTTGAAGACGCAATGAACAACCTCGGCGACTGCTTTGACTATGCCGTAAACGACTATGGTGCAGAAGGATCAGAAGTTGCGGAGCTCTTTTGCCTAAGTGGTGTAGCTCGTGAATTTGAGCGCGGAAACGCATGGGTCGTATCGGGAAAATCGGGTGTTGAGCTGTTCGCGCTCATTGCTGAAAGGTCGGGTTATCAGGCCGGGCCTATGCCGGATTGTGCCTATCGATTTGAGAAGACGCCAGAATATTGGGCAGGCTGGATATTGGCATTCCTTCAGTGGCGCCTGGGGGAGTCGTTCGAAGACCTATTGCATGTTGTCCCGTTCGATACGCTTTGCAGCATGTACTACCCCTGGCACGAAGCCTCGGAGGAGCGCGTAGCGCGCCTCGTCTGCGACATGGCGAAGAAAGCACCTCGTCAAACCAAACTGGCGCTGGCAAGAAGGAGGCTCAAGAAAACCCAACAAGACCTGGCATACGAATCGGGCGTATCGCTCCGCTCGATCCAAATGTACGAACAGCGCCAGAGAAACATCAATGAAGCTTCGGTTACAAGCGTAAGAGCCATAGCAAAAGCCCTCCACTGCAACATCGAAGACCTCCTAGAACCAGTCTTCGAATACAAAGAAACCAGCGCCGCCTAAACCAAGCACACAGCCGATGCCCGCCTCTAGGAAGTGCTCCAGCCTAGCAAGAGCCCCTACCAATAAAAAGCCA
>UQXC01000060.1 GCA_900544995.1 uncultured Collinsella sp.
GGGTCAGCCCGTGGGAGGCCAGGGCGCCGCTGACCGGTGGACGGCACCGAGCCGTACGCTAGAACTGAGAAGGGGGAGGCCTCGCGGCCTCCCCCTTTTTTTGCGTTTACGGGCTTTTGTCTCACATAGTAGCTGTGTTTTATAACCCTCGTTTGTCGCATCTTCTGTGAACGGGCTACAATATCTTAGTCTGTGCGATATGGAGGTGAACATGGCTGAAGCTGGTATCGGCGTTGATATCGTCGAGATTTCCCGTATGAAATCAATTCTTGAAAAGACGCCGTCGTTTGCTCGGCGTGTGTTTACCGAAGAAGAGCGTATGTATTGCGATGCATCATCGCGTCCCGCTGCTCACTATGCCAGCCGCTTTGCTTCGCGCGAGGCGGTACTTAAGGCTCTCGGCACGGGTTTTAGTCAAGGCGTTGGTCGCAAGGATGTTTCGGTAACGCGTGATAAACTCGGCAAACCGAAGGCGCTGCTTTCGGGCCGTGCACTCGAGATTGCTCAAGAGCTGGGTGTTGTTGAGGTTGCTCTTTCCATTACGCTTACAGGAGATTTAGCCGTTGCGAATGCTATCGCGATTACCGAAGATGCTCGGCCTAAGCCAAAAGATGAAAAGGTGAGCACCAAGAAACGCGTTGCGCAGACATTTAAAGAGGCTCGCTCTGTTTTAGATGAGCTTGAGCAGCTGCAGAATTCAGCATTGACGGAGCACCTGGGCGATGCTTCGCAAGATACGCTAGGAGCATAGATGAAACCGGTTTTGAGTACCGAAGAAGTCGTTCGTCTCGAGGATATCATCGAACGCGAAGGGACTTCGAAGGCCGAGCTTATGGAGCTAGCGGGTGAGTTTGCCGCCAACGAGGTCTTGAAGCTCAATCCCGATCGGGTTCTCGTTCTGGTCGGTTTTGGTAATAATGGCGGCGACGGTTGGGTTGCCGCCGATATCCTGAGCCATAAGGGTGTGGACGTGGATATCGTTTCTCCGGTTGAGCCGGATGAGATTCCTGCTGCTCTGGCACGTCATGTTGCTCGTCGTACTGCCGGCCGCGATGTGCACGTTTGCGTCGGCCCCTCGCGTGACGAACTCGAGGTTTTGATCGATAAGGCCGATGTTGTTGTCGATGCCATTTTTGGTACCGGTTTCCACGGGAATCTGCGTGCGCCGTTCTCCATTTGGATTCCTACGGTCAATGAATGCGCCGATTGTGTCGTATCCATTGATGTCCCCTCGGGCCTGAATGCCGAGACGGGCGTTGTTGATGACGACTGCATTCGTGCCGAGCATACGGTGACGATGATTGCGCCCAAGATTGGTCTGTATAGCGCTGATGGCCCTGAGTATGCTGGCGATTTGATCTGCGGCAATCTTTACGACCGTCTTGACGAGGTCATCGATGATGTCGACCACGCCGCCGAGATTGTCGAGCCCGGTGACTTAGTTGATTACTTTGCTCCACTACCTACGAATATCGATAAGTATTCCCGTGGCTCTGTGCTTATTGTCGCCGGATCTGCGCAATATCCTGGTGCCGCCATTATGGCGGGCCAGTCTGCAGCTCGCGCGGGTGCTGGTTACGTGGCAGTCGCGGCTCCTGACGCCTGCGCCAATCTTATTCGCATGGCACTTCCTTCGATTCCCGTCTTTGCTATTCCGTCTGATTCCCGCGGCTCCTTTGGCGCCGCTGCGCGCATGACGGTGTGCGAGATTGCAAAGAAGTACAGCTGCGTACTGTGCGGTCCCGGTATGACGACGTCTGCCGGCGCTATGCAGGTGGTTTCGGGCTTGCTCGAGCTTGATGTACCGCTTATTTTGGACGCCGATGCACTCAACTGCCTTGCTAAGATTGCCATTGACGGTATTGATAGTAATCCCGAGATGTATCGCCGCGAGCAGCCGTTGGTTATGACGCCGCACTATCGTGAGCTTTCGCGTCTGGTTGCCGGTGACGAGGTGAACGACCTTGGTACCGCGATTGCGGCCGCGCAGAAGGTTGTCTGGGCTGCGGGCTCCGACAATCTTGTGGTCATTGCCAAGGGGCCGACGACGGCTATCTGTGGCGTTGAGCGTGTGCTGCTGCCGCTCTCGGGTCCGGCTTCTCTGGCAACTGCCGGTTCGGGTGATGTTCTCGCGGGTATTTTGGCCGGCACGCTTGCCACCATGCGCGACGAGATGGATCGTTGGGAGTTGCTGTATTCGTACGCCGTCGCACTTCACAGCTACGCCGGTTTTGCCGCGGCGACGGAGTATGGTGAGAAGAGCGTCATCGCGACCGATCTTATCGACTTGATCGGTCCTGCCATGGAACTGGCGGCAAAGGATGCACTCGAAGATCTGGGAATCATGGACGAAGGGTCGGATGACTAATCATGAATAAAGCCGATTTGACGCGCTGGTCCTGGGTCGAGATCGACCGCGGGGCGCTCCGTCGCAACTCGAGGGCCTATAAGAACTTGCTGAATCCACGTCAGCGCCTGTGCTGCGTGGTCAAGGCCGATGCTTATGGGCATGGAGCTGTTGAGTGCGCCAAGATCATGTATTCGGCCGGTGCCGACATGTTTGCCGTGGCGACGGTTAACGAGGGCGTTGAGCTCCGACAGGGCGGGATTACGAAACCCATCCTCATCCTAAGCGAGCCGCCTATCGAGGCCATTCCGACGTTGCTCGAGTTTGATATCATGCCCTCGGTCTATACGTCTGACTTTGCTCTTGCGTATGGCGAATGTGCCGTCGCGGCGGGCAAAGTGGGCAAGTATCATCTCGCCATCGAGACGGGCATGAATCGTATCGGCGTTCACTACACGCAGGTGCTCGACTTTGTCCGCGGTATAAATTTCCATCGTGGTATTCAGTGCGACGGCGTATTTACGCACTTCGCCACGGCCGATGAACCTTCGGGCTGGGACTACAAGCTGCAGTGTCAGCGCTTTACCGAGGCCGTTCAGGCCATTAAGGATGCGGGTTTTGAGTGCGGTATCGTGCACTGCGCCAACACGCCGTCTTCGATGCTCGACCCCTCGATGCATTTTGATATGATCCGCGCCGGCGTTGGCTTGTATGGCATGCAGCCGTGCGAGCTGAGTGGCCGCGTGATGCAGCTTGATCCCGTTATGAGCGTCCATGCGCGTGTGACGCGCGTGGCACACCCTGCGATGGGTGAGGGCGTGGGCTACGGTTTTACCTACCGCGTACCGCGTACGCGCGTTCAGATCTGCACGCTGCCGATCGGTTATGCCGATGGCCTATCGCGTACGCTTTCCAATCGTATGGATGTGCTGTATCGCGGCGAGCGCGTGCATCAGGTTGGCAATATCTGCATGGACCAGTTTATGGTCGCCATTCAGTCCAACCCGGCACACGAGATTCCCGAGGCCGAGTATGGTGACGAGATGATCATTGTCGGCCGCGATGGCGATGCCGAGATCACTATGGACGAGATGGCCCGACTGCGCGGAACGATTAACTACGAGGTCGCCTGCGGCTTTGGCATGCGTCTCGACAAGGTCTACGTGTAGGAGCCGCTATGGGCGTCATGCACATCCCCGGTCATAGCCATCAGGCGCCACGTGAGGTCGCACTCGAGGAGATTGAGGCCGTTCTGGGCGATTGTCACCTCTGCCAGCTCTACCAGTCGCGTCACAATATCGTGTTTGGCGTGGGAAACCCCCGCGCTCGCGTCATGTTTATCGGTGAGGCGCCGGGTCGCAACGAGGATTTGCAGGGCGAGCCCTTTGTGGGGGCGGCAGGCGAGGATCTCAACGGCATTTTGTCGCTGGCGGGGCTCAAACGCGAAGACGTCTACATTGCCAACGTGCTTAAGTGCCGCCCGCCGGGAAACCGCAATCCGCGTCCCGAGGAAGTGCTGGCTTGCTCGCCGTTTTTGCGTGAGCAGATTCGAAGCATCTGGCCTGATATTATCGTGACGCTCGGCAACCCCGCGACGCACTTTGTGCTTAAGACCGAGATTGGCATTACTAAGCTGCGCGGCAGGTTCCACCAGATGGGGCATTTTGTAGTAATGCCCACTTTTCATCCGGCAGCAGCGCTGCGCAATCCGGCGTGGCAGGAGCTGCTGGAGGAAGACTTTAAGATGCTGGGCGATTATCTGGAGCGACATCCCGCACCAGAGGACGCCTCGGAATAATAAGGAGCATATATGTCCCTGGAGCGCCTGGGGGTAGGTACTTACAAAACGACTTGCGCTGCCGATACGGAGTACTTTGGCGAGCTAATTGCACCGTGCCTTGAGGACGGCGATGTGCTCATCCTGACCGGTGGCCTGGGAGTGGGCAAAACTCACTTTACCAAGGGCGTCTCGCGCGGGCTGGGCGATGAGCATATGGTTACGAGTCCTACGTTTGCGCTCATGGCCGTTCACGATCAAGGTCGTATTCCGCTGTTTCACTTTGATCTATACCGCCTGGAGCATGCCTACGAGCTCGAGGATACGGGCATTTTCGATGTGCTGGGCTATGAGGGTGCTTGCCTGCTGGAATGGGGCGAACAATTCCAGGACGAGCTGACGGATGAGTATCTTTCGGTGACGCTCAAGCGTGATGAGGGCGACAGCGATGTGCGAACGATAACACTTGAGGCGCACGGTGACCGCGCAATGGAGCTTTCCCATTTGATTGATAAGGCTGTACAAGATGAGCTTGCATAACGACAACGCGCTGGTGGTGGCGCTCGATACCTCGACCGACATGCTTGCCTGCGCGGCAAGCTGGATTGATGGGCAGACGGGCGAGACGAAGCTCGTGAGCGGCGACCACATGTGTCGCCGTCACGCCAACGTTGAGCTCGTGAATACCGTTGATGGCGTGCTGGCTCAAACCGGTCTGGATCGCAGCGATGTTGGTTGCTACGTGGTCGGCCGCGGTCCGGGGTCGTTTACGGGTGTGCGCATCGGCATCTCCACTGCCAAGGGCCTCGCACGTGGTGCCAATGTTCCGCTGCTGGGCGTGTCGACGCTCGACGCTTGCGCTTGGACGGCGTGGAAGGCTGGCGTGCGCGGCAAGCTTGGTATCTTGGCCGATGCTATGCGCGGTGAGGTATATCCGGCGCTGTATATGCTGGTCGATGAGGGCCCCGAGCGTCAATTTGAGCGCGAACACGTGGTCAAGGCCGCCGTGGCGCTCGATGAGTGGCGCCAAGCAGCGGACTGGGACCAGGTTCAGCTGACCGGTGACGGTCTCGTGCGCTATGGCAAGCTGCTGGGTGAGGACGAGACCGCCCGCTGCGTGGAGTGCGACCTGTGGTGGCCTTCGGGCGAGGGCTTGCTGCTCGCGCACGCTGCGGGTGACGGCGATCCGGCCCGCGTCCTGCCGATTTACACGCGCCTTTCGGATGCCGAGGAAAACGAGCGCAAGCGTCTTGGTCTTGCTGAGAGTGCACAGAGCGAAATTACGGGCGTTGCCGATGAGCTCGCCGGTCGTCATCTGCAGTTCCGTCCCATGGGCGCGGCGGATGCCGAGGGCGCGAGCACGCTGGAGGCTGCCTGCTTTGAAGGTGCCGGACACGAGGCGTGGACGCCGGGCATGTTCCTGTCCGAACTGGGCGAGGACGTCGCTGCGCCGCGTAGTTGGTGGGTGGCACACGACGACGGCAAGCTACTGGGCCTTGCCGGCGGTATGGTCGTGGACGGTGATGTGCAGATTCTGGATGTCGCCGTCGACCCGGCACATCGCCGTGAGGGCATTGCCCGCAAGCTGCTGTCGCATGTGAGCTATGATGCCCAGATGCTCGGCTGCACCACGGCTTCGCTCGAGGTCGAGGACGGCAACGAGGGAGCGATCGCGCTTTATTACGCTCTGGGCTTTACCGAGGCAGGACGGCGCCGCGGCTACTATGGTGCCGGCAAGGATGCCATCGTCATGACGGCCCCGCTGCCCCTCGTGCTTCCGGTCGACAATGCTTCGCCCGAGCCGACGGCGGCAGAGCAGCGCGTATGGCCGCTGCCTGCGCCCGGGCGCTCCGAGGGGGAGCGTGCCGAAATTGAACGCCGCCGCCTAGTGCTCGCTATCGAGAGCTCCTGCGACGAGACGGCCGTGGCGATTATCGATGCGGATGGCAATATGCTGGCCAACCAGGTGTCGACACAGATTGATTTCCATGCCCGTTTTGGCGGCGTAGTGCCCGAGATCGCTTCGCGCAAGCACGTTGAGGTTATCGTGAGTGTAGTGGATGCGGCGCTCGAGGATGCCGCAGCATCGCTTGGCCTTGAGGGTGGAGCCATTGCTCCCAGCGAGCTTGCCGCCGTGGGCGTGACACAGGGTCCGGGCCTGGTGGGCGCGCTCGTGGTTGGCGTCGCCTTTGCCAAGGGCTTTGCCTACGCTGCCGGCAAGCCGCTCGTGTGCGTCAATCATCTTGAGGGTCATCTGTTTGCCAACCTGCTGGCGCAACCCGACCTCAAACCGCCGTTTATCTTCACGCTTGTCTCGGGTGGGCACACCATGCTCGTGCACGTGAAGGCGTGGGGCGACTACGAGGTGCTCGGTGAGACGCTCGACGACGCTGTGGGCGAGGCCTTCGACAAGGTAGCCAAGGCGTTGGGTCTGGGCTATCCCGGTGGCCCCATCATTTCCAAGCTGGCCGAGATGGGCAACCCCAAGGCGATCGATTTCCCCCGTGCGCTTAACAGCAGAGGAGACTATCGCTTCTCGCTTTCGGGCCTTAAAACCGCTGTGACGCTCTACATTGAACAGGAGACCAAGGCCGGGCGCACGATTCACCTGCCCGATCTGGCAGCTTCGTTTGAGGCAGCTGTCTTTGACGTGCAGTACAAGAAGGCCAAAAACGCACTGCACGCTACCGGATGCAAGGAATACTGCATCGGTGGCGGCGTCTCGGCCAACCCGCATCTGCGCGAGATGATGATCAAGAAGCTTGGACGTCAGGGGATTCGCGTAACGGTGCCGCCCTTGTCTGCCTGTACCGATAACGCCGCCATGATCGCGGAGGTCGCTCGCCGTAAATTCGACCGAGGCGAAATCTCGCCGTTCGATGTCGACGCCGATCCGAACATGACGCTGTAGCTGGTACGGCGCGGTCCCCGGACGGAGGGGCCGGATATAAGGTTTCCTGCTCTACAGTCCTGCGCAAGACGAAGGCCACATTAAGTGGCCTTCTTTGCGTGCGGAACTCGCGATAAACCTTATATCCGGCCCCTCCGCCCGGCTCCCGCGGCTCTCAGGGGCATCTCTCAAGCAAAAACTGTCGTTCGGTAAAGTCCGAGATCAGTGGCGTTTTATACCGAGAAATCCAAAAAAGTTGAAAATTCATTACAAATTTGCGTTGACTTTAGGTAACTAAAGTTTCATACTCCTTTTCAACCACTGGGGGATGTGAACACGCACGGATCGTTCGCATCATGATTGAAGAGGATTTCTTAGACATGTTCACGCATCAGCTAAACATTATCAGCGTAGTAATTATCTGATGCGGGTTAGCACATACAGCTAGCCCGTACGATAACGGGCGGCTGATGAAGATGAGGGCCGTCGAGCGCAACCGACGGCCCTCATTTTTTATGTCTGGGAAGTTCTTTTTAGAGGAGGAAATGTAATGAACGGAGTTTTGCTCATGGTTGTGGCCGCGGCGGTGCTCGCCTGCGGCTATCTGGGCTATGGCCGATGGCTGGCCAACAAGTGGGGCGTTGACAAAGAGGCCCTCACGCCGGCCAAGCGCATGAAGGACGGCAACAGCTTCTCGCCCGTCTCCGCCTTCACCGCGTTCTCGCACCAGTTCAGCTCGATCTGCGGTGCTGGCCCTGTCACGGGTACGATCGTCGCCATGGCCTTTGGCTGGCTGCCCGTCGTGCTCTGGGTCCTCGTCGGCGGCATCTTCTTTGGCGCCGTCCACGACTTTGGTGCCCTGTACGCCTCGATGAAGAACAACGGCAAGTCCCTGGCTCAGCTCATCGAGAAGTACATCGGCAAGACCGGCCGTCGCCTGTTCCTGCTGTTCTGCTGGCTGTTCTGCATCATCGTCATCGCCGCTTTCACCGACATGGTCTGCAAGACGTTCATGTTCACCCCGGCCGTTGACGCTTCTGGTGCTGCTACCGGTGCCATCGACTTCACCAAGTCCTATGCCGCCGGCTGCGCTGGTACCATCTCCATCCTGTTCACCTTCGTCGCTATCGCCTTTGGTTGGGCCCAGAAGAAATTCAACCTCACCGGCGCTGCCGAGTTCGTCACCGGTGTGGTGCTCATGGTCCTCATGTTCGCCGTCGGTATGCAGTTCCCGGTCTACCTGGATAAGTTCCAGTGGTTTGCCGTCGTCATGGTCTACCTGGTCTTCGCTGGCGCTATGCCCATCCAGATGCTCAAGACCCCGCGTGACTACCTCACTTCCATCATGATGATCGTCATGATCGTCTGCGCTGTCCTCGGCATCGTCGTCCTGGGCGTCAACGGTCAGGCCACTATCACCGCTCCGGTCTTCACCGGCTTCTCCACTGCCTCCGGCATGATGTTCCCGGTCCTGTTCGTCTCCGTTGCTTGCGGTGCTCTCTCCGGTTTCCACAGCCTCGTTTCTTCCGGCACCTCTTCTAAGCAGGTCGAGAAGGAGCAGGACGCCGTCAAGGTCGGTTACGGCGCCATGATCGTCGAGTCCTTCGTCGGCATCCTTGCCATCATCGTCGCCGGCATCATGTTCTCCGACATGAACACCGCCGGTACCGGCGCCCTTAACGCCGGCGTCGCTTCCACCCCGTTCCAGATTTTCGCCGCTGGCATCTCCCGCGGTATGCAGGCCTTCGGTGTTGACGGCACGCTCGCAACCGTCTTCATGACCATGAACGTTTCCGCTCTGGCCCTGACCTCGCTCGATGCCGTCGCCCGCATCGCTCGCACCTCGTTCTCCGAGTTCTTTGCCCAGACCAACGACGCCCTGGCCATCGAGTCCAAGGCCGGCTACATGAAGGTCCTCGGTAACCCCTGGTTCGCCACGGTCGTTACCCTGCTTCCTGGCCTCGCCCTCGCCTTTGGCGGCTATGCCAACATCTGGCCGCTCTTTGGTGCTTCTAACCAGCTGCTCGGCGGTATGACCATGATCACCCTCGCCGTGTTCTGCAAGTGCACCGGCCGCAAGGGTTGGATGCTCTACGTGCCCGTTGTCTTCCTGCTCTGCTGCACCTTCACCTCGCTGGTCCAGAGCGCCATGGGCTGCATGACCGCCGTCCAGGCCTACGGCTTCTTCGGCACCATCCCGGCTACCGCCACCACGGCTGCCGTTTCCGTCGCCGCCACCAAGGGCCTGCAGCTCGTCTTCGCCGTCCTGCTGATGGTCCTGGGCCTTATCGTTGCCGTCAACTGCCTCAAGGAGTTCTTCGGCAAGGAGGCCGGTTCCATGCCCGACGAGGAGCCCGAGTGGTCCGAGATGGGCAAGGCCGAGTATGGCCGCACTGCTGCCGCCGAGGCTCCCGCCGACGCCGAGGCTGCCAAGGCTTAGTCGACCTGACGAGTTGAACGTCACATCTATATGACTCGGAAAGACCGGGTCCGCGACTTCGCGGGCTCGGTCTTTTTTCATGCAAAAGCGGGTGACGCTCGAGTGTTCTCGCAGATGTTTTGCGTGGACAAGGGCGCGCGTTGTACCATATAGACGTATATGTGTACATATGAAAGGGGCCCCGTGGCCAAGACGGTATATTCCGATAATCAAAACAATGTCGATGCTTTGGCTGAGCGTCTGAGCAGCCAGACGTCGCTTTCTGCCGAGCGTGCCAAGCTGGTTGCCTACGACCTGCTCTGCCGCAAGGCGCTCAAGATTAAGTCGAGTGCGCTGGCGCAGATTTTCCGCTCCATCGATAAGGAATGTGACACCAAGGCGATGCGCGATGAGCTTATCGCGGCAAATATCGTGACCAAGATCGAGGGTAGCGGCATTAACGGGCGCCCGGCGTTCTATACCATCAATGCCGAGATCCGCGATGTCCAGAAGCAGCCTGCCGAGTCCGTCGAAGATTTTGTCGTCGAGGATTCCGCTGACGTGCCTGCTGTGGAAGAAGTTGCTCCGCGTGAGCATGTCGATACCGATGAGTTGCTCGATGAGAACGTCGTGCGCGCCTTTACGGCCAAGGCAGGACGCGGCGGTTTTGGCGGGGGCGGCAAGCGCGATGCTCAGCGCCGTGCCCAGCAGGAGCGCTTCCGTCGCGCCGTTGCTCAAAAAGGTGAGACGGATGCCGAGGCTGTTGAGACCGAGGTTGCTGCCGAGTCGCAGAAGCCTACGAAGGAGCAAAAGCCCGTGGAGGCCCAAGAGCCCAAACGCCGTCGCGGTGCTCACTTTAAGGCTGCACAGCAGGATGCCGCGCGTGAGGTTGAAGAGTCTTCTGAGGTTGCAGGCGATGTTGAGGAGTCTGCCAAGAAGGCTCCGGGTTCATGTCGTCCCGGACGTGGTTTTGCGGGGCGCGCGTATCCCGTAAAGCGTCAGGAGAAGGGCGAGCCGGCTTCGACCACTCAGGACGAGAAGGACGAGAAGGCCGTTGAGTCGGCGGCTCGCGAACAGAAGTCTGTTGAGCCGCAGCTTGAGGTTGATGCCGAGGCCAAGGGCCAGCAGCCTACTGATGAGCAGGCGGAGCAGGGCGCGTCGAGCAAGCCTCGCCGCCGTCGCCATCGTGGGGGCCGCAGTTCCCATGCCGAGGCTGCGGCCGAGAAGACCACGCCGCAGGACGAAGATACGAAGGCCGAGGTTTCTTCGGGGCAGCTTAAGCGCCAGCCGGCGAAGGAGAGCAAGTCCGATCGTCCGCAGAAGCAGGCGTCTATGCCGAAGCGCGAGCGCAATTCCCAAGGTGATTCTAAGCGCAAGTCTCAGAAGAAGCCGGAGTCTGCCGCAGCAGATACTGCTGCCCAGCAGCCCAAGTCGGCCGTTCACGGCGAGGTCTCGGCGTTTGCCCTTGCCCGCGTTTTAGGCAGGCAGCTGCTCAAAGTTGTCCCTACGCCCACGGCGCTCTCTAAGATCAAGGAGCAGCAGACACAGATCGTAAAGGTCGAGGGCAAGGACGGCAAAAAGGCTCCGCAGCGCACTCAGCACAACGAGATGTCCAACCGCAAGATTGCCGAGGAAATCGCAATCATCCAGGCTTGGATCGAGCAGAACCGAGGTACCGATACGCCGGTTGCCTCGCGCCGCCAGCGTGCCTACCAGATCTTTAACGACGAGAAGGCTTTTGACGGCAAGCACGGTGAGCGTCTGATCAGGCGTATGACCGAAAAGGGCATCAGTATGCAGGCGATCAAGGTCGCTCCTAATCGCCCCGTGCACTTTACGGGTTTCTTTACGCTGGGCGCCGACAAGCCGTTCATTATGGTCGAGAACCTGGACACCTACGACGAGATCGTCAAGCTGCTGCGTGGCCGCAAGCACGCCAAGCTCTTTGGCATCAAGGTGGGCGGCGTGATTTTTGGCGGCGGATGCAAGGCAAGCGTCTCGCATGCCCTGGACGATTATCTGGCCGAGATTGGCTATCGCTTTAACTACGTCTACTACGTGGGCGATATCGATCGCGAGGGCGCGCGCATCGTCGAGCAGGCTCGCAATGCCAATGTGGTTGAGATTCGCCTGCATGCCGGCATGTACCGCGCCATGCTCGCCGAGCATAAGCGTCGCGTGAAGGCCGGCGGAGAGTGCGAGCCCGCGGCTGCCAACCAGGGTGTGCCGCAGAACCTGGCAGCGACGATCAAAGATCTGCCCATGGTCACGCGCGTGCAGTTCCGCAACGTGCTACGTGAAGGCGGGCGCATTCCGCAGGAGATTCTGATGACCGCAGACTATCGGGATGGCGACTCGGGAAGCTTCGACCGCATGCTCAACAACTAGGGCGTTCGGCCCCGGGAGAGCGGGGACACCGGCTTAGGTTTCCTGCTCTACAGTCCTGCTCACGACGGAGGCCACATTAAGTGGCCTCCTGTTCGTGCGGAAC
>UQXC01000061.1 GCA_900544995.1 uncultured Collinsella sp.
TTACTTTCTCGCCCCCCCTCCCCGGCGGCCGGCGGCAAAAAGCCACGGCCTGTGCACAATCGATAAAAACATCATGGAACACATCAGTATGGCATCGGACAAAACGTTTTGCCCCACCAGTTGGCGAATTACCGCGCCGCCGTCACATATCAAACGCCAAAATGTGCGAGACTGTCTTGTGCAATTGTGTCGGCCGAGGGAGCGCCGACGCTCGATTCGCATGGAGTAACCCACAACGATGCTGCTTACGCAAACGACAACGCCCGAGGACATCAAGGCTCTTAATCGTGCCGAGCTCCCGCAGCTCTGCGACGAGATTCGCCACGCCATCCTCGAAAGCTCCGCCGCCGTCGGCGGGCACGTTGCCCCCAACCTGGGCGTCGTTGAGCTTACGGTCGCGCTCCATCGCGTATTTAACTCCCCCATCGACAAGATTGTCTTTGACGTTTCGCACCAGACCTACGCCCACAAGGCGCTGACCGGGCGCGCGTACACTTATATCGATCCGGAGCGTTATGGTGAGGCTTCTGGCTTTGCCAATCCCGACGAGTCCGAGCACGACCTGTTCGCCATGGGGCACACCTCCACGTCGGTGAGCCTGGGCTGCGGCCTGGCGCACGCTCGTGACCTGGCGGGCGATACGTACAACGTCATCACCATCATTGGCGACGGCTCGCTTTCGGGCGGCCTGGCGTTTGAGGGCTTTAACAATGCCGCCGAACTCGATCGCAACCTGATCATCATCGTCAACGATAACGACCAGTCCATTGCCGAGAACCATGGCGGCCTGTATCGCAATCTGGCCGAGCTGCGCGCCAGCAACGGCACCTGCGAGCGCAACGTTTTCCGCGCGATGGGGCTCGACTACCGCTATCTGGACGCCGGTAACGATGTGTTGGCCCTCGTCGACGCGCTGCAGGAACTGCGCAATATCGATCACCCCATCGTGCTGCACGTCTCCACCGCCAAGGGCAAGGGCTTTGAGCCGGCCCAGAGCGACCCCGAACGCTGGCACCACGTGGGTCCGTTTGACATGGCGACTGGGCGCAAGCTCTGCCCGGGCCATCCGAGCGAGCCCGCGCCGCGCACCTATGCTGACATTACGGGCGAGGCGCTCAGCGCCGCCATCGAGCGCGATCCACAGGTCGTTGGCATCACGGCCGCCACGCCCTACATTATGGGCTTTACACCCGAGCTTCGCTCTGCCGCCGGCAAACAGTTCGTCGACGTGGGCATTGCCGAGGAGCACGCCGTGACCTTTGCCACCGCGCTTGCGCGCTCGGGCGCCAAGCCAGTCTTTGGTGTGTACGGCACGTTTTTACAGCGCGCCTACGACGAGCTGTGGCACGACCTGTGCCTCAACGACGCCCCGGCGACCATCCTGGTATTTGGCGCGTCAATCTTTGGCACCACGTCCGAGACGCACCTCTCGTTCTTTGATATTTCCATGCTGGGCGGTCTTCCCAACATGCACTACTTGGCGCCGGCCTGCATGGAGGAATATCTGTCCATGCTGAGCTGGTCGCTCGACCACCGCGAGCATCCCGTGGCGATCCGCGTACCGGGCATTGGCCTGGTTAGCCGCCCCGACCTTGCGCCTGCCGAAAACGCCGACTACAGCGCCGTTCGCTACAACGTGGTGCGTCAGGGCCGCGACGTTGCCGTGCTCGCGCTTGGCGATTTCTTTGAGCTGGGCGAGCGCGTGGCAAACCGCTTGGCTGCCGAGTACGGTATCGAGGCCACGCTCGTCAACCCGCGCTTTGCAACCGAGCTTGACCGTGAGTTCCTCGACAGCCTTGCCGCCGAGCATCGCGTTGTCGTCACCCTCGAGGACGGCATCTTGGACGGCGGCTGGGGCGAGCGCGTGGCATGCTATCTGGCATGCACGCCGTTGCGCACGCGCACCTTCGGCATCGCCAAGGGCTTCCCCGACCGCTACGACCCCAACGAACTGCTCGCTCAAAACGGCATGACGGTCGAGAATATGGCCGCCGAAGCCGTGAGACTACTCAACAAGTAAGAAAACCTCCGCAAGGGGAACACCCCTGCGTAGTTTTTTTCGCGACGCGATTATCTCAATCTGTAACATCTAGGGCCCGAATTCCCGTCTAACTGTTTCAGATTGAGACAAAACAGCAAGGCAGGCCGCCACATCTGCAAGAACCACCACAAAGGTGCCTGTCCCCTTTGTGGTGGATTTCAAAGCACTATCTCAGCTGCAATAATCGACGTTTGCCCAGATAAAACCTGCCAAAATAAACCTGTCCCTTTTTGGTAGGCAGAATAACCCATAAGGTAAGTATGTTTCTGAGTTATTTCGTGTTGACCCATCTGAGCGCGATAGGGTATAACTCTACTCAACCGCTAGGGATTTTATTGAGAAAGGTGTTCTACCATGAGCAAGAACCTCTCCCAGCAGGTCGTTCTCGACCGCCGCGGCTTCGTTGCCGCCACCTTCGCAACCGTCGCCGGCCTTGGTCTTGCCGGCTGCTCCGACACCAGCGCCGAGGCCGACAAGGGTTCCGCCGCCGGCTCCTCCAAGGGCTCCGAAGATACCGAGGCTTCCACCACGCTCGACGCCAAGGCGTTCGACAAGCTCGTCGACAACGGCCCCAAGGCCGATGACGATGCCATCGCCGCCAGCACCTGGGCGGCGGCCGTCAAGGACGCCGGCGTCTTTAAGATCGGTGGCGTTCAGACCTCCACGCTCTTCTCCCTCCTCAACGAGAAAGACGGTCAGACCCGCGGCTTCGACGCCGGTATCGCACAGCTCCTGTCCAACTACATTCTGGGCGAGAACAAGGTCGAGATCACCCAGGTGACCTCGGACACGCGTGAGTCCGTCCTGCAGAACGGCCAGGTCGACGCCGTCTTCGCCACCTACACCATTACCGATGAGCGCAAGAAACTCGTCTCCTTTGCCGGTCCCTACTACTACACCCAGCAGGCCATCCTGGTGCTCGCCGATAACGACGACATCAAGAGCGTCGACGACCTGGCCGACAAGAACGTCGCCGTCCAGTCTGGCTCCAACGGCCCCGCCATCCTGGAGGAGTTCGCTCCCAAGGCCAGCCAGCAGGAGTTCAAGACCGACGAGGAGGCCCGCCAGGCACTCCAGCAGGGTCGCGTTGACGCCTATGTCATCGACAACAACATGCAGCAAAGCGCCCTGGTCCGCGAGCCCGGTAAGTACAAGATCGCCGGCAAGCCCTTCGGCAGCAAGGAGCCCTACGGCATCGGCCTGCCGCTCGATTCCGACGGCGTCGCCTTTGTCAACGACTTCCTTAAGAAGATCGAGGATGATGGCACCTGGACCGAGCTGTGGCAGATCTGCATCGGCGACCGTACGGGCGACACCAATGTTCCCGAGCTGCCCGAGATCGGCGCCTAGGCAGCGAGCCTGGTAACGACCGCAACGAAACCATATGGAAACGCATGGTGCGCTTTATTGCGGTAAACTGTTTCCTCACTGAGTTGTCGGGGCTTCCGTACGCACGGGAGCCCCTTTCCTTATCGACGGGAGGTCCGCATGAGTCTCTCCGAGCTCTGGTCGCTCTATGGCCAGAACTATATCGACGCGCTGCTAGCAACCTGGGGCATGACGCTTGAGTCGTTTGCCATCGCCATGGTACTGGCCGTCGCCGTCACCGTGATGCGCGTGTCGCCGCTCAAGCCACTGCGCGTCTTTGGCGACCTGTATGTCCAAGTCTTCCGTAACATCCCCGGCATCGCGCTGCTCATCATCGTCGTCTATGCGCTGCCGCCGCTCAAGGTCGTTCTGCCCTACCGCACCTGCGTTATCGTCGCCACGGTCCTTTTGGGCTCGGCCTTTGGCTCCGAGAACTTTATGAGCGGCATCAACACCGTCGGCGTCGGTCAGGTCGAAGCCGCCCGTTCGCTCGGCATGAGCTTCAGCCGTATCCTCGCCAAGATCGTGATTCCGCAGGCACTACGCTCAAGCGTGCTGCCCATGACCAACCTCTTTATCGCCGTCATGCTCACCACCGCCTTGGGCAGCCAGGTGCCGCTTAAGCCGCAAGAGCTCACCGGCGTGGTGAGCTATATCAACACGCGCTCACTTGGCGGCGTCGCCGCGTTCTTTATCTCGGCACTCGGCTACCTGGGTACGGCCTTTGTGGTGAGCCACATTGGCAACTATATCGATAAGAAGGTGAGGATCCTCCGATGAGCAAGCATTCCTCCCCTGCACTCACCATGCGCGATGCGCTCTACGAGGCTCCCGGCCCCAAGATGCGCGCCAAGATTCGCATCGGCACCGCCATCTCGCTTGTTGCCGTCGCCGCGCTCGTCGTCCTCGTGTTGCAGCGCTTTTATGTGACCGGTCAGCTTTCGGTCCACTATTGGTATTTCTTTACGCACCTCACCACCTGGAAGTTCCTGCTTGCCGGCTTTGAGGGCACCGTTAAAGTCGCACTCACCGCCGGCGTCATTGCGCTGGTACTGGGCTTAGCCCTTATGCTCGGCCGCACCAGCGGCATCAAGCCGCTGCAGCTGGTCTGCCGCGTGCTCACCGATTTCTTCCGCGGCGTGCCGAGCCTGCTGTTCATCTACTTCTTCTTTTTGGTGCTGCCCCAATACAAGATCGCGCTGCCGTCGTTTTGGATGCTCACGCTTCCCGTCGCGCTCGCTGCTGCCGGCGTACTGGCCGAGATTTTCCGCGCCGGCGTCAATGCCGTGCCGCGCGGCCAGGTCGAAGCCGCCCAGGCACTCGGTCTCTCCAAAGCTAAAATCACCTTTAAAATCGTGTTACCGCAGGCTATTCGGTTTATCATTCCGTCGTTGATTTCGCAGCTTGTGGTCGTAGTCAAAGACACCACCGTTGCCTATGTGGTGAGCTACCCCGACCTCATGCAAAACGCCCGCGTGCTCATTACCAACTACGACGCCCTCGTGTCGGTCTACCTGGTAATCGCGGTCATCTACATCCTCATCAACGTCGCAATTAACAAGGCCGCTGTCTACGTTTCGCACAAGACCGGCGCGACCATCATCCGCTAACGCTTTACCATTTCGAGTCATAAGGAGCCGAGCACCATGGCACAGAGCACCTCTTCCACCGGCAATCAGCCGCTGATCGAGCTCAGGCACGTCGATAAGCACTACGGAGATCTGCACGTCCTCAACGACATCAATCTCTCAGTCGACCGCGGCGAGGTCGTCGTTGTGATCGGTCCCTCGGGCTCGGGCAAGTCGACCATGTGCCGCACCATCAACCGCTTGGAAACCATTGACTCGGGCGAAATCCTCATCGAGGGCGAGCCTCTGCCACAGGAAGGCAAAGACCTTGCCCGCATGCGCGCCGAGTTGGGCATGGTGTTCCAACAGTTCAACCTGTTCGCACATATGACGGTGCTGCAGAACGTCATGCTGGGACCGGTCGACGTGCTGGGCGTGTCCAAGGAGGAGGCTCGTGAGCGCGCCATGGACCTGCTGAGCCGCGTGGGCGTGGCCGAGCAGGCCGACAAGGTGCCCGCACAGCTTTCGGGCGGCCAGCAGCAGCGCGTGGCCATCGCCCGTTCACTTGCTATGCAGCCCAAGGCCATGCTCTTTGACGAGCCCACGAGCGCCCTTGACCCCGAAATGATCAACGAGGTGCTCGAGGTCATGGTGCGCTTGGCGCAACAGGGCATGACGATGATCGTCATTACGCACGAGATGAACTTCGCCCGCCGCGTTGCCGATCGCGTCGTCTTCATGGCCGACGGCCAGATTGTGGAAACCGGCACACCCGACGAGTTCTTCGACCACCCCCAGACCAAGCGCGCCCAGGACTTCCTCAACTCCATCAAGGGCCACTAACCAGCCATCCCGTGGGACAAATCCAACGGAAGTGTTGTCCCACGTCTCTCATGCGCCCTGTCACCTTTAAATTCGAAAGCAGCACCTATGATCGGAACACGCACCTCATCGTCCTATACCCCGCACGTCGACGTTGCCCCCGCCGACCGTCCGCTCATCCTGGTGGCGCCGCGTTGGGAAGAGGCAAAGCCGTTTTTAAGCGAGACGCTCTCCCCCAACGAGGAAATCGCAAGTGTCTTTGTCGATGCTATCCTTGCCGCCGGCGGCCTGCCGCTGCAGATGTCCATCACCGAGGACATTGAGGTCATCCGTCATTACGTCGATATCGCCGACGGCATCGCCATTCCCGGCGGCCCCGATGTCAATCCCAAACGTTGGGGCGATGATCGACCCTACGACCCCACCCTCTGCTGCGAAATCCGCGATAGCTTTGAGTTTAAGCTGGTCGGCGAGGTGCTCCGCGCCAAAAAGCCGCTTTTTACCACCTGCCGCGGCACGCAGTTGCTCAATGTCGCCACTGGCGGCACCCTGTGCATGGACGTGCCGAGCCTGGGCGCGCGCGAGGGCCGCACGCAGTGGCGCCACACCCACGTGCTCAACGATCCCGTGCATCCTGTCGAGGTCATGCCGGGCTCGCTGCTGGAGCGCGCACTTGGCGGACACAGACTGATCCAGACCAACTCCGCGCACCACTGCTGCGTCGATCGTCTGGGTAAGAGCACGCGCTTGGTCGCCAAGGCAACCGACGGCGTTCCCGAGTGCATCGAAGTCGAAGGCCAGCCTTTCTGCCTGGGCGTGCAATGGCATCCCGAGTACACCTGGCAGACACTCGAGACCGACTTTAACCTCTGGAAGTCGTTTGTCGAGGCAGCGGCAAAGGTTAAGCAGGCCCGTTAGTTCACGAACAGCACAACACAAAAGGGCGCCCCGCCGGCCACATGGTCCGGCAGGGCGCCCTTTTGTGACTACATCAACGGACTTGGGACAACCCCAAGGCCCGCAAGCCCTTATTCGGCCGCCTCGCGCAGGGCCGACATCGTAGCCGCATATTGCTGCTGCAACGCATGCATTCCCTCGTGAGCGCCGTCAACGGCATCGACACCGCGCAGTGCCTCGGTCACCACAACCGCCGGCTCATACAGGTTGTCAAATCCCAGGTTCTGACTCACGCCCTTGAGCGTGTGCGCTGCCATAAACGCACCTTTGGCGTCTCCTGCCGCCATGGCAGCCTCCAGCTTGTCCATGCTCTCGTCATCCAAAAACTTGAGGGCAAAGCGGGCAAGCATTTCCTCGCCCATCAGCCGAGCGCACGCGTCATCATAATTAGCGCCGATCTTCTCATACGCCTCACGCATGGAAATCATGGGTTAAAAACTCCTTTGTTCGAACTAAATCGTGGGAAACGCGACAACGTCGGCGGGGCGTGCCAACGTCTCGGCAATTTGGTCTTGCACCTCGAGCAGGCAATCGAGCAGCAACGGGTTAAAGGTACCGCACTTACCGTCCAGAATCATCTGGATCGCTTCCTCGTGCGGGATAGCGTCCTTGTACACGCGCACGCTCGTCAGGGCATCGTACACGTCGGCCACCGAAACCACCTGTGCGGCAATGGGAATTTCGTCGCCCTTAAGGCCATCGGGATAACCCTTGCCGTCCCAGCGCTCGTGATGCCAACGCGCAATCTGGTACGCATATTCCATAAGCGCATTGCCGGCGTGATGGCTACCCAGCTCAAGCAGCATGTCGGCGCCCATCGTGGTATGCGTCTTCATAATCTCGAACTCCTCGGGCGTAAGGCGTCCGGGCTTGTTGAGAATCGCATCGTCAATCGACATCTTGCCGATATCGTGCAGCGCCGAAGCCAGGGCAATCGTGGAGCGTTCCTCATTGTCGAGGGAGATCGTGCCGCTACGCTGGACCAAACAGCCAAGCAGCAGCTCGGTCAGCTTTTCGATGTTCGTAACGTGCCTGCCGCTCTCGCCGTTGCGAAGCTCCATGACGCCGGCCATGATGTCGATGAGCATGCGGCTGTTTTTGACGCGCTCGTTGTACTGCTGGGACAGCAGGTTTGTCAGGCGGCGCTGTTTGGCGTATAGGCGGATGGTGTTGCTTACACGGCGGCGCACGACACGGGAGTCAAACGGGCGGTTGATATAGTCCGAGGCGCCCAGCTCGTACGCGCGCAGAACCACATCGTCGGATTCTTCGCTCGAAATCATGATGACAAGCAGATTGTCAACAACCGATCGGCGCGACAGATCGGCCAGTACCTCAAAGCCGCTCACGCCCGGCATGACAATATCCAGCAGCACGAGCGACAACTCATCGCCATAGCGGTCGACCATATCGAGCGCCGTACGACCGTTGGCGGCCTCGAGGATGCAATACTCGTCCTTGAGCATCTCGTTGAGAATGGCTCGGTTCATGTCGGAGTCATCGACAATAAGCACCAAAGGCTTTTCGCTTTGGAAGGCTTCGATGGAATCGGCGTCGGTCACGACCGTACCGGCTTTTGCCTTAGCGCGGCTCAATAACTGGAAAGCGCGGCCAACTCCCTCATCGACCGTCTCGCCATGAATGCGAACGCCACCAATACATGCCGTCAAGCTCACGTACTCATGGCCCGGAACAATCGTGGCATGAACGGCATCGGACACCTGGTGCAGGCGACGGGTGAAGTCATCGGAGGGAATATTGGGCATGACGACCACAAACTTGTCGCAGCCATAGCGTACAAGCTCGTCAGTCGAACGAATTCCGCTGCGTATGGCTGTCGCCACGGCACCGAGCGCAAGGTCGCCGGCATGACGGCCACATGTATCGTTGAAGACCCTAAAATCATCAAGGTCGATCACCGCAACGCCGGCATTCATGCGGGCGCTACGGAGCTTTTCCTCGTAATATCGGCGATTGCGCACACCCGTCAGCACGTCGGTGTAGACGAGGTCCTCTTCTGCAGCCTCTTGCTCATCGATCGGACGCACCATCAGCAGGACGTGAGGCTCGCCCTCGACCTTCAGAGGGCGCAGGCGAGCGCGGTACTCGGTACCATCATTGAGCAGCTGCTCCGATACATCATCGGAACCTGCCAAGGCCTCAAGACTTGACTGGCGCAGACAAGGGCACCGATTGCCGGCGAGCAGGCAGTTAGGCTCGCTCTTAATCTGATCGGCCGACAGCAAACGCACCACGGGGTAGGTCTTCGCGACGCGGGCGACCTCAGCGGCAGCCTCCTCGTCGGTTAGATTGACCTCGTGATTATTGAGCATATGGGGCCCTTTCTATCGTTACGCACGGCAACGGTGCATATCAATTGGTACAAGGGTAACATCTAACAGCTGAAGGCAAACGCGCGATTATCGTTGCATTTTTATGACCTGGCAAACGGCGGTAATGGAGCCGCGGGCGCGCGGTTATGGACGCATTCGTTAACAATGACGAAACGCTAACAGCCCCTCTCCCCGCAGGTCATCGAGCGTGCTAACGCTCCAAGACATCGCGAACGGCGTTTGCCGCCGTAACGGGGCGATCGCGCAGACCGTTATGCGCGCCCGGGATCGTCACAAGGGGGCAATCGAGATATTCGGCAGCCGCTCGCGTACCAGCCTCGCGGGGTGTGTCGACCGAAAGCTCGCCGAGAAGCACAGCAGCAACGGACTTCGATGCGCAGACACTATCCCAATTGGGAACGTAAGTCATATTTGTTCCATATTCGTTCGCCATAAAGCAACGACCATTGCGCAGGGCATGTTTAACTTCCGCTTCGGTCGTCCCAGGAGCCTCGGGGTCCAAGTCGCCGAGGGCTCCCAAGAAAAGCCGGAGCGCCCTTGAAACCTTTCCAGCCGCAATCATATCGAGCAAAACCGGAGCTGCGCCCATACCGACGCCTTCGGCCGACACAGCCGGCTCATGCAGAATCGCACGGGCGACGAGATGGGGTTCAGTGCGAAGAAGCTCCAGCGCCACCAACGTACCGGCGCTATGCGCAAGCACATTTGCCGGAGCGCCAACGTGTTCGATCACGGCTTGCAGGTCGGCGGCCTGAGCGGCAAGATCATAGCTGTCGTCTGCCGCATCGCTGCTGTCACCGCAGCCGCGGCGGTCGTAGGCAATTACGCGGTAGTTGCGGCTGAGCTCACAAGCGATACCGTCGAAAAATGTGCCGTCGACACAAGCGCCGTGCACGCACACCAAGGCAGGAGCATCAGGCGACACATCCGGGCCGGCATATTCGCGACAGGCAATCGTAGTGCCCGCATTCTCGACCGTAAAATCCATGTTGTGCCCCCATCATCAATGCTCATCCAGTTGCACGTCAGTGCGGCTGAATGGACCCGCATTGCCTTACGCCTTGTTAACAGATTAACTGTACCCGACCCGAGACTTTTCATGGCACGACATAATGAGCGACGTGAAAAAACGAAACTTGTAAAGCAAGAGCCCGCACCTTGCTTTGGAGCCGATGCTATGCTTAGGCACAATTGTCTTGAGGAGCATATGCCTATGTCTACGTTTTTGAATGCCAGCCCCATCTTTGGCCCCGTTCGCAGCCGTCGCCTTGGCCTTTCGCTCGGCGTCAACATGATGCCGGCCAGCGGCAAAATCTGCACGTTCGACTGCATTTACTGCGAAAACGGCCTCAACGCCGAGCGCCCCTGCCATGAGCCGTACAACACGGCTGCCGTGGTACTCGACGCGCTCGAGGCAAAGCTGCGCGAGATGGCAGCCGAGGGCGAGCTCCCCGATGTGATCACCTTCGCAGGCAACGGCGAGCCCACCGCCGCACCGGAGTTTCCTCAGGCCATCGCCGGCGCCGTCGCGCTGCGCGACGAGCTTGCCCCAAACTCCAAGATCGCCGTGCTCTCCAACGGCACGCGCGCCGACCGTCCCCAGGTACACGATGCGCTCATGATGGTCGACGACAACATCCTCAAGCTCGATACCGTCGACCCGGCGTTTATCCAGCTGCTCGACCAGCCCGTTGGCCCCTACGACGTCGAGCACCAGATCGAGACGTTCGCAAGCTTTGACGGTCACGTTATTATCCAGACGATCTTTTTGAACGGCGAGTATCAGGGCAAGCTCATCGACAACACCGGCGAGGAGTACGTCGCCCCCTGGCTCGCGGCGCTTGAGCGCATTCGCCCACAAGAAGCGACCATCTACACGGTGGCGCGCGAGACACCGGTCGCCGGCCTTGCCAAAGCGGCGCCCGACGTCCTCGACGCCATTGCCGCGCGCGTCCAAGCCCTCGGCATTCCCTGCCAAGTAAGCTACTAGCACGCAGCAGCCAGTGCCCGCCATCCCGCTCCATCAGTTGCGGTGATATAGTTCCTATTTATGCTGTTAAACCGCTTAAATCGGAACTATATCACCGCAACTTTAATGGACGCGTGGGTGGGCTATACTAGCTGCGGATGAAAGGAAGTTAGCCATGTATGACAAAGGACCCGTGCCCGGCCGCAACGACGCTTGCTGGTGCGGCAGCGGTAAAAAATATAAGAAATGCCACAGTGCCTTTGATGAGCGCCTCGAGCGCTTGTGGGAAGAGGGCTGGGAGGTTCTGCCCCGCACGCTCTACAAGACGCCCACCGATATCGAGGGCATCAAGCGCTCGGCCGCCATCAACGTGGGCGTGCTCGATTATGTGGGCGAGCATATCGCCGCAGGCATGACCACCAACCAGATCGACCAGATGATCTACGACTACACCGTCGAGCACGGCGGCACGCCGGCCGATCTCAACTACGAGGGCTATCCCAAGAGCGTGTGCACCTCAATCAACGACGTGGTCTGTCACGGTATCCCCTGCGATACGGATGTGCTGCACGAAGGCGACATCATCAACGTGGATTGCTCCACGATCTTGGACGGCTACTTTAGCGACTCGAGCCGCATGTTCTGCATCGGCGAGGTTTCTGCCGAGCGCCAGCGCCTGGTCGACGTCACCCGCGCCAGCGTGGAGGCGGGCCTGGCCGCCGTTAAGCCGTGGCTGTCACTGTCCGTGATGGCCGAATC
>UQXC01000062.1 GCA_900544995.1 uncultured Collinsella sp.
CGAGGCCGAGCGCAAAATGGATTCTAAAAAACACCTTGCCAAATAGGAGCGTCAGACCAGAAACGCCCCCGTTCGTAGCTCCGGAGGAGCAGAACGGGGGCGTTTCATTGGTCGAGGACGTTTTCAGGGGTTAGCCCGTACGGCCTTCGGGCAAGTGCGTCCGCTACTCAGCCATCTGAGCCTGGACGGCGGTGATGGCCACGACACCCACGATGTCGTCGGCAGAGCAGCCGCGCGAAAGGTCGTTAACCGGCTTGGCGATGCCCTGCAGGATGGGGCCGTAGGCGTCGGCGCCGGCGAAGCGCTGGACCAGCTTGTAGCCGATGTTACCGGCCTCGAGGTCGGGGAACACCAGCACGTTGGCCTTACCGGCGACGGAGGAGCCGGGAGCCTTGAGCTGGGCGACGGTGGGGACGATGGCGGCATCGAGCTGCAGGTCGCCATCGATGGCGAGCTCGGGAGCCTTCTCGTGGCAGAACTTCACGGCCTCCTGGACCTTCTTGGCGACCTCGCCGCCGGCGGAGCCCATGGTGGAGTAGGAGAGCATGGCCACGTGCGGCTCAACGTTGCCCATGAAGGTGGACCAGGAGTGAGCGGAGGCGATGGCGATCTCGGAGAGCTCATCGGAGGACGGGTTGATGTTGAGACCGCAGTCGGCGAAGATCAGCGTGCCGTCGGTGCCGAACTGCGGGGTGTCGGTGCACATCACGAAGAAGGCCGAGACCAGCTTGGTGCCCGGGGCGGTCTTGAGGATCTGCAGCGCGGGGCGCAGCGTGTCGGCGGTGGAGTGGCAGGCGCCGGAGACCAGGCCGTCGGCGTCGCCCATCTTGACCATCATGGTGCCAAAGTAGGTAGCGTCCATCACCTGGGCGCGAGCCTGCTCGATGGTGACGCCCTTCTTGGCGCGGAGCTCGGCAAACTTCTGCGCGTACTCCTCGTGCTTCTCGGCATTGCGCGGATCGATGACGGTAGCGCCGGGAACGTCGATCTCGTCGGGGTTACCCAGGATGACGATCTTTGCCAGGCCCTCCTCGATGATCTTGGTGGCTGCGACGATGGTGCGCGGATCCTCGCCCTCGGGCAGGACGATCGTCTTAAGGTCGGCCTTGGCGGCAGACTTCATACGGTTTAGGAAATCGCTCATGTTACTCCTTACAAGCGTTTCGCTAAGCTCCAGGCGCCCGGCTGTTCACGAATAAACCCGCTGCTAGCGGGTTTACCTTTCAATTATGTACGCCGCGGTGCTTGAGCTTTCCTTGTGTGGCAAGCTCATTATAGGACGCATTAGCGCTATAATCGCTCTGATAAATATGTCTCGAAGAATGTTCGAGAAAAGCCCAGCTAACGAGCCCGTGGCTTTTGACAAGGAGTATCGATGCAGATTACCTCAGGCCTGCCTGAAGGCTTTAACGCCGGCGCATACGACATGATTGTTGTCGGTGCCGGATATGCCGGTGCCGTTTGTGCCCGCCGTCTCGCCGAGACCATCGGCTATCGCGTTGCCGTTCTGGAGCGCCGTAGCCACATTGCGGGCAACGCCTACGACTGCGCTGATGAGGCCGGGATCCTGGTCCACGAGTATGGCCCGCACATCTACCATACCTTTAACGAGCGCGTCCACAATTTCCTGTCGCGCTTTACCAAGTGGACGGACTACCAGCACAAGGTGCTCGCCAACATCAACGGCACCCTTATGCCCGTGCCCTTTAACCACGCGAGCCTCAAGCTCGCCTTTGGCGATGAGCGCGGCGAGGAGCTGTATCAGAAGCTCGTGGAGACCTTTGGCAAAGACGTCAAGGTGCCCATCATGGAGCTGCGCAAGAAGAACGACCCGGATCTTGCCGAGGTCGCCGATTACGTCTACGAGAACGTCTTTTTGCATTACACCATGAAGCAGTGGGGCCAGACGCCCGACCAGATCGATCCCTCGATCACCGGTCGCGTTCCCGTCTTTGTGGGCGACGATGACCGCTACTTCCCGCAGGCTCCCTTCCAGGGCATGCCGCAGGACGGCTATACCGCGCTGTTCGAGCACATGCTCGACCACGATCTGATTGATGTGTTCTGCGACGTGGACGCCCGCGATCTCTTCGAGATCGACGAGACCACCGTCAAGATCGACGGTAAGGTCTATGGCGGCGAGATCGTCTACACCGGTCCGCTTGACGAGCTGTTCAACCTCGACTTGGGCGCTCTGCCGTACCGTACGCTCGACATGAAGTTCGAGACGCTCGATATGGACCAGTTCCAGCCCGTGGGCACCGTCAACTACACCACGAGCGAGGATTACACGCGTATCACCGAGTTCAAGAACATGACCGGTCAGGTCCTGCCCGGCAAGACCACCATCATGAAGGAGTACTCCAAGGCCTATACGCCCGGCTCGGGCGAGACGCCGTACTACGCCATTCTTGAGCCCGAGAACCGTGAGCTCTATGAGCGCTATCTTGAGCGCGTTCAGAACCTGACGAACTTCCACCCGGTGGGTCGCCTGGCCGAGTATCGTTACTACGATATGGATGCCGTGACCAACTCCGCACTCGATCTTTCGGATGAGATTATCGCCTGCCATGCATAAAGTCATATCATTCGGTATTCCCTCGTATAACGCCGCCAAGGACATGGACCATTGCATCACCTCCATTCTGGAGGGGAGCAATTACGCCACCGATATCGAGATCATCATCGTTGATGACGGTTCCAAGGACGAGACGGCGGCCAAGGCCGACGAGTGGGAGACACGTTATCCCGGCATCATCCGCGCGGTGCATCAGGAGAACGGCGGGCACGGCATCGCCGTCCTTTCGGGCTTGCGTGAGGCGCAAGGTACCTACTACAAGGTCGTCGACTCGGACGACTGGCTCGATGGCGCAGCTCTGTCGACCATGCTTTCGATCCTGCGCGGTTTTGAGGAGCGCGACCAGCGCGTCGATCTCTTTATCTCGAACTATGTGTACGAGAAGGTTTACGAGGGTACGCATACCGCTATTGGCTACAAGTTTGCCCTGCCGCGAAAAAAGATCTTTACCTGGGACCAGATTGGTCATTTCCGTCTGGACCAGAATCTGCTCATGCACAGCCTGTGCTATCGCACGGATGTGCTGCGCGCGTCCAATCTGCCTATGCCGCCGCACACGTTCTATGTAGACAACATCTACGCCTACGTGCCGCTGCCGCGCTGCAAGACCATGTACTACGCCGACATCGACCTCTATCGCTACTTTATCGGTCGCGAGGGCCAGAGCGTCAACGAGGCCACGATGGTCAAGCGTCTGGACCAGCAGTTTCGCGTGACGCGCATCATGATGGAGTCGTTCCATCTGTACAGCGATGTCGAGTCGTCGCGTCTGCGCTCGTACATGATGGGCTATTTCACCATGATGATGGCAATCTGCTCGGTGCTTACTAAGCTTTCCGACGAGGATTGTGCCGATGAGCGCCTGAAGACGTTGTGGAGTGATTTAAAGGCCTATGACGAGCGTATGTATCGTCGTGCACGCTACGGTGTGGTCGGCTTCTTCACCAACCTGCGCGGTCGGGCTGGTGACAAAACCACACTCGGCCTATACCGTCTTGCCTCAAAGATCTTCAAATTCAACTAGCTGCTGAGTATTCGCTGCTGATATGTTGACTGGGCCCCTTGGCCTTTAGTTTGCTACTACGAACAGTCCTGCTCGCACGGAAAGCACATTAAGTGCTTTCCGGCTCGTGCGGAACTTGTATCAAACTAAAGGCCAAGGGGCCTCTGCCATAAGAATCGATTGTCAGGCTGCCTGAATTTGAAGATCTTGGACGCGCGGTACACAGGGGCCTGGGCTGAAAAGAATTAGGTTGGAAGTCGGTCGGAGGCGGGCGGGCGTTACGTTTGTCGCGAGTTCCGCATGCAAGACGAAGGCCACTTAATGTGGCCTTCGTCTTGCATAGGACTATAGAGCAGCAAACATAAACAAGGCCCACCGGGCAACCGGACGAGCTAGTTTACTTCGCGGCGCCGGGGATGCCGTGGGAGGTTTTGGCGGTTTTGGCTCCGTTTACGATGGCAGCTTCTAGGGCCCTTACTGCGAGCATGCCCAGCAGGTCTAGGGGAACGGCGGCGCTTGCCTGGGCACCCAGTTTGCCGCTGGCAAGGGTGTAGATGGTGTCGCCGTCGTTGGTGGTGTGTGTGGGGCGGATGGCGTGCGCGTAGGCGTCTGCTGCCATCTGGGAGACCTTGGTGGCCTGGGCCTTGGTGAGCTCCACGTTGGTGACGATACAGCTGATGGTGGTGTTGGTGCGGTCGAGCGGCATCTGCATAGAGCCTGCGGCGGCAAAGGCGGCGAGTTCCATGTCGACGATCTGGTCGCTATCGGCTGCGGCGCGCATGCCGGCGACCCATTCGCCAGTGGTCGGGTCGACGACGTTGCCGCAGGCGTTGACCGAGACCACAGCGCCCACCTTGACGGGGCCGAGCGCCACGGCGGCAGCTCCGAGACCGGCCTTCATGCAGGTGGCAGGTCCCATGAGCTTGCCTACGGTGGCGCCGGTGCCGGCGCCCACGTTGCCCTGCTCGAGCGAGGCAGGGGTGTGGTCGAGCGCCTCGCGCACTGCGGCGGCACCGGCCTCGATGTCGGGGCGCACGGTGGGGTCGCCAAAGGCGAGGTCGAAGATGCAGCTGGAGCACACGATAGGCACCTGCGTGGGGCCGACGGGAAGGCCGATGCCGCGGCTCTCAAGCTCGCGAGCGACGCCGCTTGCAGCCTCGAGGCCAAAGGCCGATCCACCCGAAAGGCAGACGGCGTGGACCTTGTCGACGGTGTTCTCGGGACGCAGCAAATCGGTCTCGCGCGAAGCGGGGGCGCCACCGCGTACGTCAACGCCACCAGTGGCACCCTCGGGCGCCACGATTACGGTACAGCCGGTGCCAGCCTCCTCGTCCGTATAGTTGCCAAAGCAAAAGCCATCGACATTGCAAACATTGATGGCTTCGAGCAGCGTGTCCATATTTTCTCCTATCGGTTTTCCGCCGGGCCTTATGCCCGGTCGGGATCAGTACGGTACGGCAAAATTGTAGGCGCTGGGGGATACCCAGCGCCAGATGCAATTACGAGAGTTTTTGAATCGCGCGTGCGACGCGAGCGATGGGCAAGCCCACCACGTTGTAGAAGTCACCCGAAATGTCGTGCACGAGCATGCGGCCGCCTGTGCCCTGGATGCCGTAGGCTCCGGCCTTGTCCATGGGCTCGCCGGAGGCGACATAGCGCTCGGTCTGCTCCTCGGTAAGCTCATAGAACGTCACGTCGGTCACATCGACAAACGACAGGCTCTCGGCGGCATGCGGAGCTGTAGCGTCGCCGGCTTTAACGATGCAGACGCCGGTCGCCACCTGGTGCGTGCGGCCCGAAAGCTCGCGGAGCATGGTGCGCGCCTCGTCTTCGTTTGCCGGCTTACCCAAAATCATGCCATCGAAGGTGACGATGGTATCGGCCGCGACGGTCAGCTCATTGGGTTCGGCATGCTCGGCGGCGACGGCAGCGGCTTTGGCACGCGCCAAGCGCTCGACGAGCGTAAGCGGAGCTTCGCCATCAAAGGGCGTTTCGTCGATATCCGCGGGAATCACGCGAATGTTGTAGCCCGCCTCGCGCATCAGCTCTATGCGGCGCGGCGATTGCGAAGCCAAAATCATAGTTGGATGCCCTCGGCGACCTTCTCGACGGCCTTGTCGCCGGCGAGCGTGCGCAGCAGCTCCAAGGCAAAGGGGAGTGACTGTGCCATGCCGCTGGCAGTGATGATATTGCCGTCTTGCGTGACCTTCTCGCCGGTATAAGCTCCCTCGGGGAAGCTCTTCTCAAAGCCGGGGAAGCACGTGGCGCGGCGTCCCTCGAGCAGGCCAAGCTCGCCCAGGATAAACGGGGCGGCGCAGATGGCGGCAACGTGCTTGGTCGCGGCGAACTCGCAGACTACGTCGCAGACGCGCTGGTCGGCGCGCAGGTTGGTGGCTCCGGGCAGGCCGCCGGGCAGCACAACGCAGTCGTACTCGTCAAAGTTGATTTCGTCAAAGAGCGCATCGCAGGTCACGGGAATCTGCAGCGAGCTCACGACCTCGCGCGTGGGCATGATCGAGACGAGCGTGGCGCGCACGCCGCCGCGACGCATGACGTCGACCATGGTCAGGCATTCAATCGTTTCAAAGCCATCGGCGGCGAGAACGGCAACGCTGGGCATGAGGGTTCCTTTCGTAAGGCGGCATACAATTAGCCGTCTTATACCCCGAAGACATGCGCTTGCCACGCTCGATTTCCCAATGTTTAAAAAGGGACGGGGATTAAATAATCATTCGGTACAAATTGATTATTTAATCCCCGTCCCAGAAAAATCATCGGGCGTGGTCTCGGGCAAACTGTCTAGTTGCGCCTAAGGTGGACGACGGTTTCGCAGTGGAAGGTTTGCGGGAACAGGTCGACCGGTGTGATCTTGACGGGGGAGAAGGTGCCTTCCTCGACAAAGCGCTTAAGGTCGCGTGCCAGGGTGGCAGGGTCGCAGCTCACATAGGCGACATCGCGCGCACTCGTGCTGGCGATGAGGTCGATGGCCTCGGGCGCCAGACCTGCACGCGGCGGGTCGACCACCAGGACATCGGCATCCTGGTCGGGGAACTCGCGCACGGCATCGCCGCCGATGACGTCGACGTTGTCGAGCTTGTTGATCTCGAGGTTACGGCGCAGGTCGCGCACGGCCGGACCGTAGGCCTCGACGGCGGCAACAAAGTCGCAGCGGCGGGCGAGCGGCAGGGTAAAGGTGCCGGCGCCGCAGTACAGGTCCACGGCAAGCTCGTCTTCCTGCGGATCGAGCGCCTCCATGACAAGCTCGATCAAAATCTCGGCACCCTTGGTGTTGACCTGGAAAAACGATGGGGCGGACAGGCGCATCTGGCCGTCAGCGATGTTCTCGGTCCACGAGCCCTCGCCGGCGAGCATCTCTACCTTGGAGACACGGCGGGCTTTCTTCTCGCCCTTGCTCATGACGCGCACGACGCTCGTGGGGTGTACGGCGTCTGCCAGCACGCGCGAGACCTGCGAGCGCGGGAAGGAGCCTGTGGGCGTCCAAAGCGCGACCTCGAGTGCCTTGGTGCGACGCGAGGCGCGAATGCCCACACGTTCCAGACCCAGGTCGTGGCTGCCGCTCAGATAGTTGAGCGCGCCGACGACTGACTTGAGTGCCTTGGGAAAACGCTTATCGAACAGCGGACACGAATCGACGGTCACGATCTTGCTGGGGTCGACGCCGTGCATGCCAAGGCGAACACGGCCGTTAACGAGAGTGGGCTCCAGCTCAATCTTATTGCGGTAGCCCCAGTCGTCCTTGGTGTGGCGGATGGGCTGGACAAGTTCGTTGACCTGCTCGGGGGTGAACTTGCCAATGCGCTCGAGCGTGGAGCGCAGGTTTTGCTCTTTGGCGGCAAGCTGAGCTGCGCGCGAGAGATTGCCCCACGAACAACCGCCGCAGATGCCCACGAAGGGGCAGGGCGGTTGAATGCGATCGGGGCTTGGCTCCAGAATCTCGGTCGTGCGGGCGCGCATAAACGACTTGCCGTCCTGCACGATCTCGGCTTCGACGGTGTCGCCCGTCACGGCGCCTTGCACAAATGTGGCCTTGCCGTTGTCGGCATGTGCCAGACCGTCGGCGCCGTACGTCATCGATTCTATGGTGAGCTTCATATTCCTGCCTGTCATTCGCGGATTTGTCCGCAACCATGGTAGCAGGGAAAAGCACCCCGTATCTGGGGCATTCCTCAAATACGGGGCGCTTCTACAAACGTCTATTTCGTCTTGCCGGTAATGAGCGTCTTAAGGCCTAGGCCGATCAGACCCAAGCCCATGCGCACGCGGCCGGGGCGATGGCGCTCGATGGCCTTGGCTTTGCCAGCGGGCTTCTTGTGACGCGCGTTGCTCTCGGGGGTTGTTGTGGGTGCCTGAGGTTGGGCTGCGGGAGCGGGTTCGGGCTCGATAACGGTCGCTCGGACCTTCTGGACCTCGGGAGCGGCCGGCTGCGGCTCGGGCTCAGACTGGGATGCGAGCGCGGGTTCTGCCTCGGTGTCGGCTTCGGCGTTGCGATACGCGCGCTCCAGCAGAGCTTCCTGCGAGTTGAAGGGCTTCTCGTCCTCTTTGCGCTCAACCGGAACCCAGGTGCCGTCACTCGTCAGGCTGCGTGCCTTCACGTTGTCGCGCAGCTGCATGCCCATGTACTCGTGCACCAGGGCGCGGCAGGTGGGGTCGAGCACGGGGAAGGCGATCTCCACGCGGTGCTCGGTGTTGCGCGTCATCATGTCTGCCGAGCTCAGGTAGATCATGTCCGAGTCCACGCCAAAGGCATAGACGCGCGCATGCTCCAAAAAACGTCCGACGATGGAGCGCACGTGCACGTTCTCGGTCTTGCCCGGAATACCGGGCTTGAGACACGAGATGCCGCGGATGATCATGTCCACGCGAACACCGGCACACGATGCCTCGGCGATCTTATCGATAACCTCGCGGTCGGTCAGCGAGTTGAGCTTAAAGAACACGCGGGCGGGCTCGCCGACAAGGGCGCGCTGAATCTCGCGGTCCAGGCCGCGCATGATGAGCGGTTTCAGTCCGACGGGCGCCACGCCCAGGAAGCGATAATCGCCGCGCAGGTTGCCCAGCGACAGGTTGCGGAAGAACAGGTTGGCGTCCTCGCCGATACCGGGATGGGCGGTCATGAGCATAAAGTCACTGTAGAGCTTGGCCGTCTTCTCGTTAAAGTTGCCGGTGCCCAACAGCGTGAGACGGGTAAGCGCCATGCCCTCGCGATAGGTGAGCTGGCAGATCTTGGAGTGGCACTTAAAGCCCTCGGAGCCGTAGATAACGGTGCAGCCGGCCTCTTCCAGGCGCTCGGCCCACTCGATGTTGTTCTGCTCGTCAAAGCGTGCGCGGAGCTCCATGAGCACCGTGACCTCTTTGCCGTTTTCGGCAGCATCGATGAGTGACTCGCACAGGCGGCTTTGTTTGGCCACGCGGTAGAGCGTGATGCGCAGCGAGATGCACTCGGGGTCGTAGGCTGCTTCGTGCACCAGGTCCAGGAACGGGTTCATGGCCTCGTAAGGGTAAAAGAGCAGCTTGTCGTGCTGCAGCACCTGCTCGCGGATGGAACGGGACATGTCGATGGTGGGGTTGGGCTGCGGCTTAAACGGCGTAAAGAGCAGCTCATTGCGTAGGTGCTCGGGAATCTTACCCTCAATGCCAAAGACGTAGCCCAGGTCAAGGGGGATATCGCAGGTAAAGACCGAGCGGCGAGAAAGCTCGAGCGCCTTGCGGATGGTCTTGAGCGTTGGCTTTTCGAGTGAGCCCGATACGGCGAGCACCACCGGCTGCAGGCGCAGGCGCTTCTTGAGGATGCGCTTCATGTGCTGGCGGTAATCTTCCTCCTCCTCGACGCCCTCGCCGTCCGGGTCGATATCGGCATTGCGGGTGACGCGGATCAGCGCGCGATCCAGCGGCTTGTAGGAGCCAAAGCAACTGCCGAGGCAGGCGAGGATAACGTCTTCGAGCAAGATATAGGAGTAGGTGCCGGCGGGCGAGGGAATCTCGACCACGCGGTTCATCGAGGCGGGAATCTCGATAAGGCCCAGCAGGCTCTCCTCGTCGGTGACGCCGTCCAGGCCACAAGCCAGATAGAGCGCGCCGTTGCGCAGGTTGGGGAAGGGATGGCGCGGGTCAATGACCAGCGGTGAGATAACCGGCGACACGTAGGCTTGGAAGTAGCGGGTTACAAAGGTGCGCTCCTCGGGCGTAAGCGAATCGATGCGGGCGCGGTGAACGCCCAGGGTGTCGAGCTTGCCTTCGATGCTCTTAAAGATGGACTCCCAACGGGTAAGGAGCCCGGGCATTTCGGCCATGACAGCATCGACCTGTTCGGAGGCGGTCATATTGCTCTTGTTGTCGACAGGCTGCTTTTTGAGCTCTGCCAGATCGGACAGGCCGCCCACGCGCACCATAAGGAATTCGTCGAGGTTGGACTCGAAAATCGACACGAACTTTAGACGCTCGAACAGCGGAACGGTTTCGTCGAAGGCTTCGTCAAGCACGCGGTTGTTAAAGCGCAGCCAGCTAAGCTCTCGGTTTTGCGTGTACGAGAAGTCGCGCGGCGGCTTGCGCAGCTTAGCGGCCTTTTGCTTCTTTTCGATTTTGCTCGGCATATGCATCTGTCCGTTCAGTCCCCGCAGGGGACGGTAGCCTAACTCTAATTCACTATTGTCTCAATTTAGTCGACCGCCGGCACGGACGTATCTCGTGAACGGTATCTTTACCTACTTCTTACGCTGACAAGCCGAAGCACTAACGTCCGGTGATTTGAGCAAGCGATCTATATCCTCACTCAACTGGTGAGAATGTATGAATAAGAATGATAGCAAGCTGAATATAATCGAATGTAGGTCGAATCGAGGGCAAGCGTCATATATATGCAGAAAACCGTTTTCACTATGCAATTTTGAATCATGGATTACTTTGAGTGTTCAAGCTTGATTTCCTAGAAAAATAACGTTTACCTAGGAAAATCTGCTTTACGAAACTGAAGTGCATCATGGGAAATCATATGCGATATACCGTTCATCGTACTTTGCTGACCGTTCGGGGGCGAGGTAGCATTACGAATGGAATTTGGATATAACTAGAGCTGTCAGCAAGCAGCGTCCCATATGGAGGGGCGCTGATACATTCGGCCAGTAAGGCCCGAAAGAAAGGTAGGAGGCCATGACGAAAGGTCTGCACGTGCCTTCCGAGA
>UQXC01000063.1 GCA_900544995.1 uncultured Collinsella sp.
ACGAGTCCCGAGCGCGGGGGCCATGGCGGGCGCCGGCCTCGCGGGCACAGGCGACGGCCGCGGCAAAGACGTCTGCCACGGTGGCGGCACCGTCGAGCTTGTGGGCGTTGGCGCCAAAGGTGTTGGCGGTGATCACGTCGCAGCCAGCCTCGACGTACTGGCGCTGAATGCCGGTAATGACCTGGGGCTCCTCAAAGTTGAGCAGCTCGGGCAGGGCGCCGGCCTTCATGCCGGCCGCCTGCAGCATGGTGCCCATGCCGCCGTCGAACAGGAGGTGTCCCGTGCCCTCGATGGCGGCGCGCAGGCAATCGTCCTTAATGCGAAGGTCGTCGATTGTGCGCGTCTTGTACGTGGCGCCGTTACAACGCGCAGTATTGACGGGCGCTGCCAGCGCGGTACCGTCGGAATCATGGGTGATAAGCGGAGTAAACATCGAGGGCTCCTAATGGCTGGAATAGCAGGTGGTGTGGGCGGCGCGGAAGCGGCAGTGCTCGCGCATGCGGCAGATATTGCAGGTGGGGCGGCTCTGGGCGTCGTGGACCTCGCCGTCAAACAGACCGATCACTGCGGTCACACTCTTGGTGGGCATGAGCAGGCTGGTAGGTGTGACGGTAAGCCCGATGAGCCGCGTGGCGTTGAGCGCAGCCACGATTGAGTGCTGGGCCGTAAGCGGGCAGTCGCCGTAGCCGGGGCTGAAGCGCCAGTTACCGGCGAGTCCGTGTGCGGCGGCCACAGCCTTGACCTGCTGGTCCATCTGCTCGACGGCGGCTTCTACATAGGCAGAGCATGCCGCGTCGAGCACGGCTCCCTCTAGGGGTTGCTGGGCTCCCGTGGTGCGCAGGCGACGCTCGGCGTCCATGCCGAGGGTGCATGCCATGAGTGCGGCAAAGCGGGCGTCTTTGAGGTGGCGATAGATATCGCGGCCGCGCAGCTCAACGTTGGTGCCGACCAGGCGGATGCAAGGCTCGCCCTGCTCGTCGACGCCCGTGGCATCGACGGCAAACACGCGTCGCACGCCACGGGGCTCAATGTCCAGTTCCAAACGCTCAACGACAAGCTCAATACGCTGCGACAGCTCGGGCTCAATCTGCTGACCGCCGTAGCCCAGGTAGCGCAGCATTTCGGCACGGTCGACTCGGGGGCGATGGGCAGCATCGATACGGTAGAGCGCCGGCGACGCAAGGTCGGCCGGCACTTCACCAAAAGCTGTATCGATGTGCGGTTTTTCCATTACCCCAGGCGCTCCATAATGGTTGCGGCGATCGCAGGACGATTCATAGTGTACAGGTGCAGGCCGTCGGCGCCGTGCTCCTTGAGGTCGCAAAGCTGACGGGCGGCATAATCTACACCGGCTGCCTGCAGGCTCTCGGAGTCGTTCTCGTACTTGGCGAGAATCTTGATGACGGGGGAGGGCAGCGACGCGCCGCACATAAAGACCATGCGGCTGATCTGTGACTTGCCCATAAACGGCATGATGCCCGCGGTAATGGGCACGGTGATACCGGCCTTGTCGGCAAGCTCGCGAAAGCGGTAGAAGCACTCGTTGTCAAAAAAGAGCTGCGTCACAAAGAAGCTCGCGCCGGCGTCCTGTTTTTGCTTGAGGTATTCGACCGAGAGGTTGAGATCCTCACAGGCAATGTGGCCCTCGGGGTAGGCTGCGGCGCCCACGCAAAAGCCGGCATCGACGAGCTCCGGGATGAGGTCGCGGGCGTAGGCGTAGTCCGAGGCGGGCTTGTCGTCCTCGGTTGCGCCGGCGGGAAGATCGCCGCGCAGGGCTAGCACGTTTTCCACACCGGCCGAGCGATACTCGTCAATCTTGGCGGCGATATCGGCATGCGTGCGGCCCACGCAGGTGAGGTGCGCTACCGAGGGCGTATCGAATTCGCTCGTAATCATATGCGCGATGGGGGCGGTGGTGGCACCGTTACCCGAGCCGCCGGCCGAACAGGTGACCGAGACAAAGCTCGGCGAAAGCTTGCACAGATTGCCTGCCACTTTGCGAGCCGTATCGAGGGTCAGCTCGCCCTTGGGCGGGAACATCTCAAACGAAACGGGCGCGGTGCCCTGGGATGCTGCCTGCTTAAAAACCTCGTCGACGCGCATATCGTGCTCCTTTAGATGCCTAGGTGCGATGTTTTGTTGCAAGGATTCTACAGCACCACTGCGCCAAGACGGAATTTCTCTCGCGATTTGGTGATACCAATCGAAAATGCTTCGCTATCGGCATTTCCTATAACAGGGCGGTCAATGTAGGATGGGGCTATATTGAATGGTATCTGATGCGAAATACCAGTTAATAAAGCCCCATTCTACATTGACTACCCTTAAACCATGGGGAGAGGTCTGCAATTTATGCAGTTGATTGGCTGTTGAGGGTGGCAACGCCGCCTCGATAGGGTAACCTCAATGATTGGTTTCGCGACAGCAACATAACGGTAATGTCGCGGAAACACGGCGAGTCTAAGCTATGACTCGTTCGTTAGTAATCAACACCGCTTCTCACGCGGTGCCGATACGAAGGGAGTTCCGTATGGCCGAACTTACTGACCGCTTCGGGACCATGGTGTTCTCTGAGGAAGTCATGAAGGACTACCTCCCCAAGGACATTTGGAAGCGCCTTGCTGCAACCCTCGAGGGCGGTGAGCCGCTCGACCTGGATGTGGCCAACGCCGTCGCCCATGCCATGAAGGTCTGGGCCATCTCCAAGGGCGCGACGCACTACGCGCACTGGTTCCAGCCGCTTTCGGGCATTACTTCCGAGAAGCACGACAGCTTCCTGGAGCCCAACCACGACGGCACCGCCATTACCAAGTTTACGGGCAAGAACCTCATCCAGGGCGAGCCCGATGCCTCGAGCTTCCCCAACGGCGGTCTGCGTGCTACCTTCGAGGCCCGTGGCTACACCGCTTGGGACCCCACTAGCCCCGCCTTTATCAAGGACGATGTCCTGTGCATCCCCACGGCTTTCTGCTCCTACACGGGCGAGGCCCTGGACAAGAAGACCCCGCTGCTGCGCTCCATGACTGCGCTCTCGCGTGAGTCTAAGCGCGTTTTGGCGCTGTTTGGCAAGACCCCCAAGAAGGTCGTTCCTTCCGTGGGCGACGAGCAGGAGTACTTCCTGATCAAGAAGGACGCCTATCGCAAGCGCAAGGACCTGGTCATCACCGGCCGCACCCTCTTTGGTGCTGCTCCCTGCAAGGGCCAGGAGCTCGAGGAGCACTACTTTGGCGCTATCCGCCCCACTGTCTCGGCCTATATGAAGGATTTGGACGATGAACTGTGGGCGCTTGGCATTCCCGCCAAGACCAAGCACAACGAGGTTGCTCCCTGCCAGCATGAGCTCGCCCCGGTCTATGGCGAGGTCAACGAGGCCATCGACCAGAATCTGGTCATGATGGAGAAAATGAAGCTCATCGCCTCCCGCCACGACTTGGTCTGCCTGCTGCACGAGAAGCCCTTCGAGGGCATCAACGGTTCGGGCAAGCACAACAACTGGTCGCTTGGCACCGAGTCCGAGAATCTGCTCGATCCGGGCGACACCCCGCTCGACAACCTGCAGTTCATCGTCTTCCTCACCGCGGTGATCGAGGCCGTCGATAACTATCAGGAGCTCCTGCGTGCCTCCGTTGCCTCGGCCGGCAACGACCATCGTCTGGGCGCCAACGAGGCTCCTCCGGCGATTATGTCCATCTTCCTGGGCGACCAGCTTACCGAGGTCGTCGAGAAGATCATCGATGGCAAGGCTTCCGTCCATGCCACGCGCGGCGTGCTCGACCTGGGCGCCGATACCCTGCCCAAGCTGATGCAGGACAACACCGACCGCAACCGCACCTCCCCGTTTGCCTTCACCGGTAACAAGTTCGAGTTCCGTGCCTGCGGCTCCGAGCAGAACGTCTCCGACTCCAACCTGGTGCTCGATGCCGCCGTGGCCAAGTCGCTCAAGTCCTTCGCCGACGCGCTTGAGGGTACGCCCGAGGATGACTTCCAGGACGCTGCGCTCGAGTACTGCAAGAAGGTCCTGACCGACCACCAGCGCATCCTCTTCTCCGGCGATGGCTACTCCGACGAGTGGCCCGTCGAGGCCGAGAAGCGCGGCCTTGCCAACAACAAGACCACGGCCGACGCCCTGCCCGCCTTTGTTTCCGAAAAGGCCATTGCGCTCTTTGAGGAGACGGGTGTCCTGACCAAGGCCGAGGCTCAGTGCCGCTACGATTGCAAGCTCGAGAAGTACAACAAGCTCATGAACATCGAGGCTACCACGATGGTTCGCGAGGCGCGTCGTACCTATCGCCCGGTCATTACCGCCTATGCCACCAAGGTCGCTAAGGGCCTTGAGACTATTCGTGCCGCCGGTGCCGAGGCCGCCATGCAGTGCGAGCAGAACACGCTCAACAAGCTCTGCAACGGTATCACCACTATCAACGACTCCATCAAGGCGCTCGACGCCGTGCATCAGAAGGCCGAAGCCCTCGATGGTCAGGAGCAGGCCAACGTGTATGCACACGAGGTCGTTCCCGCTATGGATACGCTGCGCGCCGCCGTGGATGCCATGGAGGAGATCGTGGCCGCCGACTACTGGCCGGTCCCGACCTACGATGACATTCTGTTCTATGTGTAGTACTGGGACAGCATACCGTCACGGTTGAAAGCCGGGGTCCGCATCGCGCGGGCCCCGGCTTTTTTGTTGAACAAATTCCCTAGGGCGGCGTCCGTTCGTGTCGTTTATTAGGGTAGGGGTGTGCGCGTTGCCGTGTCGTGAAAATGGAAGATGCTCGGAATATAACGCGCCTCGATATACTCAAATTGAGTTCCGGTTGAGTCGAATGTCTGGCTGGTTACGACCGCCAGATACGAAGAAGGATCGATGTCAAGCAACCGGCAGTCCTCAGTGTCGGGCTGGGCGAGTGTTATCGTTCGTTTGCTCACGGCAATGGTGAGCCCTAGCTCATCCTCGATGTAATGGAAGAGCGACAGGGTGGCATTCTGCTCGTTTAGGCCGGGGACGGAGGAAGTTAGGAAGTAGTGGCGGTCGACAGCGACCGGTTTATCGTCGAGCATGCGGACGAGCTTCAAATGCGTAAGGTCTTCTCCTTCGGGAAATCCCGTCAATTGAGCTAGACACTTATTGGTGCTTACGTGTTCCAAATAGACGATTTTTGACGTTGGAATTGCTCCGATCGCGTGTGCCGATTCGCTGAACGAAGAAAGGTCGCTTACGGTGAATGCGCCCTCTTTGCTGGTGCCTGCAGGTGACGTCTCGATTACGAGGACTCCCTTGCCTTTAATGGACTGAACTAGACCTTCATTTGCGAGAAGCGAGATAGCCTTGCGCACCGTCATTCGAGAGCAGGAGAACTCTTTGGAAAGATTTTGTTCGGAAGGAAGGAGCGATCCTACGGGATGCTTGCCTTCGACAATCCGCTTTCGTAGGCTTCGGTAAATTTCACTGTACAGGATCCTTGCCAAAATGCTCTCCTTATTGAGGTTGTACGGAATGCGTCGAATCGGCGCGATTATCCGGTTCTACCAATTATAGGAAGTGGAGACACTTAAAGTTGCCGCTTACCGCCATAAATCAACCGTTCGCCCGTATGCTTAACATGTCTAGACAGATAGCAAATCACTGAGCATATAATTCAAGTCGTCAAGTACATGTCTAGACAGGAGGATTGCAATGGCAAAACAGAGCTATGCGGTTACTATCGCGGGAGGCGGGAGCACTTATACGCCGGGCGTTGTTCTGACACTTCTCGCGAAGCGCGATGTGTTCCCCATCAATAGGATTACGCTCTATGACAACGATGCCGAGCGTCAGGGGACAATTGCCAAGGCATGTGCCATCTACATCAGGGAGAATGCTCCAGAGGTAACCTTCAGCTATACGACCGACCCTGTGGAGGCCTTCACAGGCATCGACTTTGTACTTGCCCAGATTCGCGTTGGCAAGTACGCTATGCGCGATAAGGACGAGAAGATCCCCCTGCGCTATGGCGTTCTTGGCCAAGAGACCTGCGGTCCTGGCGGCATTGCTTATGGGCTGCGCTCCATCGGCGGCGTACTCGAGATCCTTGACTACATGGAGAAATACAGTCCTGACGCATGGATGCTCAACTACTCCAACCCCGCGGCGATCGTTGCCGAGGCGACACGCCGTCTTCGTCCGGATTCAAAGATCATCAACATCTGCGACATGCCAATAGCCCTGATGGATATCATGGCTCAGATGTGTGGTCTCAAGGACCACAATGACCTCGTCGTCGGCTACTACGGCCTCAACCACTTTGGCTGGTGGACAAAGATTCACGACCGTGCAGGCAATGACCTTATGCCCACTATCAAGGCCCAAATGGCTAAAAACGGTTATGCTGGCGAGGATTCTGGCCTTGAATTCGTCGATGCGTCTTGGGATCAGACGTTCCGTAAGGCTAAGGATGTTTACGCGCTCGATCCGAATACCATCCCGAACACCTACCTCAAGTACTATCTCTTCCCGGACTATGTGGTTGAGCACACCGACCCCAACCACACCCGCACCGACGAGGTCCGTGAGGGTCGCGAGAAACGCGTCTTCGGCACCGCCCGCCAGATTATCGAAAAGGGCACGTCTGAGGGTTTCGGCCTTAAGCCGGATACCCACGCTGAGTACATTGTCGATCTCGCTCGCGCTTTGGCAGAGAATACCCGTGAACGTTTCTCGCTGATTGTTCCCAACGACGGGGCTGTGTCCAATTTTGACCCAACGGCTATGGTCGAGATCCCCTGCATCGTCGGCAGCGACGGCTACGAGAAAATTTGCCAAGGTGAGATTCCGCAATTCCAGAAAGGACTTATGGAGGAACAGGTCTCGGTCGAAAAGCTTGCAGTGTCTGCTTGGGTCGACCATTCCTATCAGGAGCTTTGGCAGGCGCTGACGCTTTCGAAGACGGTCCCCTCTGCCTCCGTTGCAAAGAAAATCCTTGACGATCTCATTGAGGCGAATAAGGAGTTCTGGCCAGAACTCCACTAGTATCGGAAATCAATTTTGTGAATGATGGCGGGCGGCCGACCTTGGACAGGTCGCATGGGAGGAAAACCATGAGCGAAAGCAAAGAGCTTGCAAATCGCAAGCTCGGCGAGGACGTAGTTGGCCTCGTCGGCGGTAAGGAAAACATCCTGAGCATCTCGCACTGCATGACGCGTCTACGTTTCAAGCTGCGGGACGATGCGAAGGCCGATACTAAGGCAATTGAGTCTCATAAAGGCGTCATTCAAGTAATCAACGCGAATGGCCAGTATCAGGTTGTTGTCGGCATCAATGTGATTGAGGATGTTTACGATGCCGCAGTTGCCGCTTCTGGTGTCGAGGGGCTGGGCGAGGTTAATCTTGATGGTGAGCCCGTCAAGAAAGGAAACCTTGTTAGTGCCCTTATCGATACTATTTCAGGCGTAATCCAGCCGATTCTTGCGGTGCTGTGTGCCGCGGGCATGATCAAGGGTGTTTTGAGTATTCTCGTCGCCCTCGGATGGATTACGGCAACAGACGGCTTGTACCAGATTCTATATGCGGCTGGTGACGGCTTCTTCTACTTCCTGCCGATCATCCTTGGCTATACCGCGGCAAAGAAGTTTGGCTGCAGTGAGTTCGTTGGCATGACGCTCGGTATCGCACTTACGTATCCGGCGATGGTCAACATCACATCGGGCGATGTTTTGGGAACGGTTCTTGCCGGCACTCCCTTTGCCATGAACTACTACACGACTTTCCTCGGCATACCCGTCATCATGCCGTCTTCGGGTTATACGAGCTCTGTCATTCCGATTATCATCTCTGTTTGGTTCGCGGCAAAGCTGGAGAAGTGGTGCCGCAAGCATTTCTCTGAGTATGTAAAGTTCTTCTTTGTGCCTACATGCGTGCTCGTTGTGATGGTCCCCGCTACCTATTTGATTATTGGCCCGATTGCCACCCTGATCACGAACCTCATGAGCCTGCTGTTTAACTCCCTCTACAGCTTGCCTGTCATCGGCGGCGCGCTCGGCGGCATCGTGCTTACTGCCATTTGGCAGCCTATGGTCATCTTCGGCTTCCACTGGAGTGTCATTGCCCTCATGCTGGTGAACATTGCCTCCCAGGGCTGGGATATTGTCATGGCGCCGTACATGGTTTGCTCGTACGCTCAGTCCCTTGCCGTCCTTGCCATTCTTCTGAAGACTAAGGACGTAAAGCTCAAGCAGCTTGCATGGCCGGCGTTCATCTCGGGCTTCTTCTTTGGCATCACTGAGCCCTGCATCTACGGCGTGACCCTTCCGCGCAAGAAGCCTTTTGTCATGAGCTGCATCGCCTCTGTGCCCGGCGGCCTAATCATCGGTGCTCTTGGTACCAAGATGTTCGCCTTCACCGGCGGCGGCTTCTGCGCCTTCCCGGGCTTCATTGATCCGTCCGGCGCAATGGGCGCGAGCTATCTGATTTACGTAATCATAGCCATCGTGGTTTCCAGCGTGATTTCATTCCTGCTTACGTATGCGACGTACAAGGAGGACGTGCCGGCGGTAGAGGCTGCAAAGTAGCCAAAGAAGTGGAGCCGCGGAACAAGTATTTCCCCGCGCGCCAGCAATCTGACAAGGTCGTCCTTGGATAAGCGCCGAGGGCGACCTCGTCTTGTACTGATTTCGTTCGAGAGGCAGTGGTTGAGGGTGCCTAATATTATCTTTGACAATAAGATGGGCGAGACATGCCTTGCGGCGTGGAGGTCCGCAGGTGTGGAAGTCCGCTCAGTCGTGGTCCGACAAGATGGTGAAGTCGTCTTCGAGCATGCGGCTGCGCCGTTCGCCCTCGAACACGTTCACCCGCTCTATTCTGTGACTAAGTCCTTCACCTCGGTTGCTGTCGGGATGTTGGTGAATGAAGGACGGCTGTCGCTGACCGATCGCTGGATTTCATACTTCCCGGAATATGAAGGCGAGATTGCGGATGAGCGCTTTCACAATGTGACGGTTCGCAATTTGCTGACTATGACGATGGGGCAGGAGAGTGACCTTTCGTATATTGGCGCGGGAGACGACTGGGCACATGAGGTTCTTCATCGTGAGTTTGACTGGAAGCCGGGCGAGGTCTTTCACTACGATTCGCTGTGTTCACATTTATTGAGCATGCTCGTGCAACGCATAAGTGGAACGAAAGAATCCGATTATCTCGCCGAACGTTTGTTTACGCCGTTAGACATTAGAAATTGGTGGTGGGAAGAGGATCAAGCCGGTCATACGACCGGAGGTTTTGGTCTTCACCTTTCGACACCGGATTTGGCTAAGTTTGGTCAATGTTTGCTAGATGGTGGCAAGTGGCGTGGGGAACAGATCATTCCCGCGGAATGGGTTGCCGAGGCGACGAAGATTCAGGTGGAAACGAGCCCCTTTTATCCGTCTGAGGCGACTGAAGACAGCAATGGCTATGGATACCAGTTCTGGATGTGCCGGCGTGGCGGGTTCAGATGCTCTGGCCTTTTTGGGCAGCTGTGCTACATGCGGCCCACAGATGGCCTTGTCATCGCCTGCTCGAGTTCCACGACAGGAAGTAAGGCGCTGCTTGATCCGCTGTATGAGGTATTGTTCAAAGAGTCTAATGTTCGGGAAACGGTGGCTTCCGAACGTGACTTCGATAGCATTCCCTTGCCAGCTGGGTTGGCTTCTGGCGGACGTTTGAGTTCATTACGCCTCGAGGGCATTCACCGTTGCATTTTCGGGGATTTTGAAGAGATCGATATTCGATTTCATGAGAATGAGCTGGATTTGTCTCTGTTGCGCGATGGTCGCGAGTACGGCGTGAGGGCCGGCTACAAGTCTTGGGTTTGTAAATCGGGCGATGGGGCCGGAGTCGGAGACCTCTTTCCTTTCGTGACTCATGAAGCTGAGAGGGACGATGCCCCCGCATGGGATGTTCGCAAGTTGTTTGCAGCGTATGCCTGGACTTCGCCAACAAGTTTACAAATCGAGACCAGGGAACTGGACTACACACGGCGCTGTTTTATCGATGTACGGATCGGAGGTATTTATGCTGTGTGCAGGGTGCGAGTTGAGGGAATGTGCTGTTTCCCGGCGCCCTCGGAACTCACAGCGATTTTGAAGTTGGGATAATTTTTCAAGGCGTGCGATTGATAAGAAAGCTTGTCAACATCACGGCTAATGGAGACGGAGCTGTCTCCAGGCAATGTTTTTCGATACGGACGTTTCAGATATCGTATTGCTAGGGACTAAGTTAATCACTTGTTAGGGCCGAAGCGTAGATGCGTTTTCTCGGCTCTGTACCCTGTTGGGCTCGAGTCCCGGCGCATGGCAGCAAAAAGCCCGCTATCGTGAGGATAGCGGGCTTCTCATTTCAAATGGTGCACCGTTTGCGCATCTCCTCGAACCGAGGTGTGCGCAATCGGCACGATTATCTTCGTTAGGATACCACGAGCGGCCTAGGAAACAACCAGGCGCATGCCGGGATAGATCAGATTCGGGTTTGAGATGCCGTTCTTGGCGGCGAGATCCTGATAGGTCGTGCCGTACTTTGAGGCGATTCCGGAAAGGGTGTCGCCGCTTTGCACCACGTACACCTGCTCGGTTTCGGCCTGCCCGTTGATGACCGCCATAACCTTGTCGTAGCGCGGCCCCAAAACAGCCTTGCGGCGGCGGGCGGTGCCGGACACGCCCCCCCCGCGCGCGGGCGGGCAA
>UQXC01000064.1 GCA_900544995.1 uncultured Collinsella sp.
GCGCCTGCAGCATCCGTACCCGCTGCTGCCCACCAGCCGACGCTCATTTCGGGCGCCCGCGCTGCCGCCCCGGCGGCATCCGCTGCCCCCGCTGCTACGTCCGCGCGCCAGGGCGGTATGCCTTGGGACCGTGGTGCTGCTGTTCCGGCTGCCCAGCCTTCGCCCCGTTCTGCGTCCGTGTCAGCTTCCAAGCCTGCAGCGCCTGCACCTCAGCCTGCGCCTGCACCTCAGCCTGCGCCGGCTCCGACGCCTCAGCCCGTTGCGGCCCCCGCGCCTGCCATAGCTCCGGCACCTAAGCCCCAGTCCAACAATGCCGCCCAGGTTGCCGTCGCCGGTGCTGCCGAGACGCCCGCGGTCGAGGATGCCGGAGAGCTGCAGCGCAAATGGGCCGAGGTTGTCGAGCGTGTCAAGGCACGTCAGGCTTCCTACGCAGGGCTTTTGCTCAACGCCCGCGCCACGGCCGACGACGGCTCCAAGCTCACGGTCTCGTTCCCCGCGGGTTCGACTTTTGCCATTAAGATGCTCGGTCGCGCCGATACGCAGTCGGTGGTCCTGCCGACGGTCTGCGCGGTCTTCGGTCGTCGTACCGTCGACTATGTCCTGGATGGGGGTGGCACGCCGGCTCCTCAACATGAGGAGCATTCTCCATCTGCACGGGCTGCGGCATCTGCGGACCCGCAACCCGTGTCCTCGGCGGCCCCTGTATCCTCGAGCGCCAGCGCGCCGCAGCAGCAAACGGCACCGGTAGCGGCATCGACCCCGTCGGCGCCTAAGCCCGCGGCGCCCAAACCGGCTGCTCCGACACCCGCGCCCAAGCCCGTCTCGCCCGCGCCCAAGTCGTCTGACCTGGGCAAAGCCCCCTGGCTACGCTCCGACAACCCCGCCGGTGCTCCTGCCACGGGTAAGCTCCCGACCGAGCCCGCACCCCGTGCGCCCGAGCGCTCGGCTGCCCCCAAGGCTCAGCCTGTCGCGCAGTCCGCGCCGTGGGAATCCGAGCAGGTACCCTACGACGACGCCATGGTCGGCGGCTTTGCTGCCGATGCTGGCGGGGACGATCTTCCTCCGTTCGACGTGCCGGGTGCGACGCCCGCGCCCAAGTCCGCTGTAGCTGCCCCCAAAGAGGAGGACGCTTCTGCAGCTCCCTGGGAGTCCAACCCCGGCGCCGGCAGCCCCTTCGGCCACCAGGGCGCAGCCCCGAGCATCCCGCAGACCGAGGACGAGGCCAAAGACCTCATCCGCAGCGTCTTCGGTCAGGCCACCATCTTCAAGCCGGTGGAGTAGCTGCGCAGGCGGGGATACTGCTCAAGAAGAGGACCCCTTGTCCGGGCGCATCTGTATTTCGGACATGTGTAGTGTGGTGCCGCGTATGTCGCATTTGAGCAGACAGGTGCGTGACGGTCGGCCTAGGATGCTGAGGTCGATACGATACGTCGCATGGCTGTCCGTGTACTCGACTTGCTCGGCGTTAATGGTTGCTCCGATTGCCAAATAAACGCCTAGCTCGGCATCGACAATCTTGAAGTCCTTTATCTTGACCTTGAACTCTTGATAGAGGGACGGGCTGTTGTAGTAGACGGTTCGGGTTCCGTCGGTGCACTCATCGGTCGTCTCCCATTTGACGACGGGCTGGTCCGAGCTGGCTATCAGCAGTTCTGCTCCAAAAGCTATGGCATGGGTGATGACAACCAGCAATGCCCAGCCGACAAAGAGATAGAGAACCACATATGCAACGGGGTGTTTTGAGCGGATGTTTTGGAGCGCGTTGGGGGCATTCATGGGGCACCTCCAAATTACTATCTATGGCAATCAAATTATACCCTGCCGCCATGTGCGCCGCCTCGAGCAGCGGTTCGGCATTTAGCTATTTAGTGGCGCACATGAAATGCCGGATTCGGCTCTACTAGATTGAGTGTGCGATATTATGCAACCTTGCATAATTCGACCTTGCATAATCTTTGAGTGCGGTTTGTATTGGAGGACATGTATATCGACTGAGGTAACACGTCCGCCCCGCTCTCTCGCCGCGCGCCGTGGTACGATTTTTGAGTTTGAAAGTCCCGCCGTGCTCCGGCTGCCCTTGCAGCTCGGCGTGCGGCCGCACGTAAAGGAGCCATCATGGCCGGTATGAACATGCAGCAGATGATGAAGCAGGCTCGCAAGATGCAGGAGCAGCTTGCCGCCGCGCAGGAGAACCTCAAGTCCCAGACCGTCGACGCCTCTGCCGGCGGCGGCATGGTCAAGGTGACCGTTAACGGCGAGATGGAGCTCGTCAACCTCACCATCGATCCCGATGCGCTCGATCCCGAGGACGTCGATATGCTGCAGGATATGATCATGGCTGCCGTCAACGAGGCCGTCCGCGGCGTCAACGAGCTCGCCAACAAGCAGATGGGCGCCATCACCGGCGGCCTCAACATCCCGGGCATGCCGTTCTAAGACACGCATATATATGAGTGCCAACCACAGTCTGCAAAAACTGCTCGATGAGCTGGGCCGTCTGCCGGGCATTGGTCCCAAGTCGGCCCAGCGCATCGCCTATTACCTGCTCGAGGCCGATGCCGAGGAGGCCCGCCGCCTGGCCGAGGCCATCCTGGAGGTCAAGCAGGAGGTCCACTTTTGCAGCCGTTGCTTTAACTACGCCACGGCCGACGAGTGCTCCATCTGCCAGGACCCGATGCGCGATACCACTCGCATTTGCGTGGTGGGCGAGCCGCGCGACGTCCAGGCGATTGAGCGCACGGGCAGCTATCATGGCCTGTACCATGTGCTGGGCGGCGTGATCAGCCCCATGGACAAGATTGGTCCCGAGCAGTTGCACATCCGCGAGCTGCTGGTGCGTCTGGGCCACGAGGATATCCATGAGGTCATTATCGCCACCAACCCCAACATCGAGGGCGAGACCACGGCGAGCTACCTGGCCCGCACTATCAAGCCGCTGGGCGTCGAGGTATCGCGTCTGGCAAGCGGCCTTCCCGTGGGCGGCGACCTGGAGTATGCCGACGAGCTTACGCTTGGGCGCGCCATCGAGGCCCGTCGCACGATTTAGGTGGCGAGCCTGCTCCTGCCGTATGTTTTCCTCGCGATGCACGAGGTAGTCATAATTTCCCCGTGCGACTGTGAGTTTGTTGTGCAACAAAGATGCTTCGTATCCGCTTATCGCATGGATGCTTCCGCTCGCATCCTTAATTTGCCCATTCGTTGCGCAACCTTTTGGGTTCGCTGATACACTCAAATATGGATTTGAATGAATGCGCCGCTTCTGAGCGGCGTGTTTTTCTTGGAGGAGAACGCATGCGGCCCGGTGGCACTCAGACAAAGCGCGGCGCCGCGGTGCGCATGCGACGCCGACTGGGCTTGGCGCCGCGGGCGTACGTGCTGCTGTCGTGCTCGCTGGTGCTGGTCATGGCTGGCGTTTCTGCCTATGGCATGACCGTGCCGTCCATGATGCAGGCGCATGCCGCACGCGAACCGCGCGTGGGGCATGAGGTCAAAAGTGATCTGGGTACCACGACTGGATATGCTTGGGCAAGTGTGGTCGCGCATATTGTGTTTGGCACCGACGATGCGGACGGCGCCGAGGCCCCGGACAACGAAGTCACGCTTGCCAATGGCAAAACCATCGTGCTCACCAACACCAAGATCATCGATCGGTTGTCCAACAATAGCGTGGCGGCAACGGTGAATAAGGTCGAGCAGCAAAAGGAGCAGGACGCCCAGCAGTCCGGAAAGCCCGGTAGCTCGGATACTTCTGGCTCCGGCTCGGATTCATCGAGTTCGGGCGGCGGCTCTGGGTCGGGTTCCTCTACCGGAGGGTCTGGAAACGGCGGCTCGACGGGCGGCAACACTGACAACGATGCAAACTCCGGTGGCCTTTCCGCTGCTGAAGAAGAGAGCATTCACAGTTGGCTTGTGACCAAGTACAACATGCTCGACGGCTATGTTTCTCGTGCCAATGACGTGGTCTCGACCTATAACTCTACGGGAGATCCCAGGCCGTGCGACAGCCTGGTCGGGGAGATGTTTGTCATTCGAGCCGAGTTCGGTCGTCAGACATTCTCGCCCCGGTCAAAGTGGTATCAGCAGTATGCCAATCTGTGGGGCTGTTACACCAACCTATGTCAATGGGTCGGCCATTACGGCGATGATGACGTCGCGCTCGGTAACTTCAACAATAACGTGGCGGCGCTTGCCCTATGATGACCGATCTTGCATCCACCACACCACAATCGCTCGGTCGCGATCCCATGGTCGGCCTGCGCCTGGCGCGTGTCGACGGGTTTGAGCCGGCCATTGCGCTCGGTCAGGACGAACTGCCTGCCTATCTGCGTCGTTTTACGATGCTGTTTGCCGACGATGCCACCATGCGCCGTGGCGGTATCGGCCGCGTGACGCGTGCCGTCAACGCCCAAGGCGAGGCCGTGGCACTCAAGCAGCTCATCTTGCCGACGCGCGATGAGTTTGATGACGATGCCGCTCACGAGGCGCTGGTCGCCAAGTTCAAGGCGGCGTTTCGCGAGGAATACGAATGCCATCGCGCCCTTTCGGGCCTTAAGGGCTTTCCCCGCCTCTATGGCTGGGGCGAGGTCGACGGTGTGCCTGCAATTGTCATGGAATGGGTCGAGGGCGAGACGCTTGCCCGCTTGCGTTCGCGACTTGCCGTGGACGATGCCGGACGCCTGTCGCCGCTTGTGGCGGCGCGTCTGGGTCGCGACCTGTTCGATCTGCTCTGCCGTATGAGCCTGGTGGGCGAGGGCTTTGTCCATCGCGATATCTCGCCCGCTAATGTTATGGTGCGCACGGCGCGCCTGCCGCTCGACCGACAGCTTGCCGAAGGCACCTTCGACCTGTGCTTGATCGACTTTGGCTCGTCGCTGGCGCTCGAGCCCGCCTCTGCGGTGGCCGGCACCGGCGGCAAGGCGTCGTTTACCGAGCGCTATGCCACGTTGCGCCGTGCGACGGTGGCCTACGCCCCGCCCGAGATGCTCACCGACGATATCCCCGACCTGTGCATGCTTCGCATGTCGCCGGCGATCGATGTCTACGCAGCGGCGAGTGCGGTCTACGAGCTCATCGCCGGTGTCGCGCCGTACGAAGTAGCGCCGGGTGCGTCGGGTACTTCGGGCTCGCGCAAAAAGACACGCGATATCGCCAGCCCTTATCGCCTCAAGATGGATACGCTGCCCGATTATCCCGTCGGCGCCCACGCGCCCGGCTGCGACTTGACGCAACTGCTGCGACGCGAGCCCGATGTGGCACTTGCCGCGGCCGAACAGGCTCAGCAGTTGGGGCTCGATCCAAATTCCGAGGACCTGCGCGATGCGCTGGCGTTTGTCGACGCTCAGCTGTTCGATGTGGTGATGGCCTGCCTGTCCTGCCATCAGGAAGATCGTCCCGAGCCGGCTGCGGCGGAGGCGGCGCTCTCGGCATTTTGCGACCACTATGCGCAAAATGTCGGTCGTTCGCTCCGCGGCGAGCCGCTCACGCCGTGCCCCATGGATGCGTCTGGCCGCGCGGTGCGTCGCGCGCTGATGGTCGGCGCGACGGTCGTCTGTGGCGTGGTTTGGGCTGTGGTCGTGGTTTCGGCCGCGCTGCTGGCGTCGGGCGCTCGCGTGACGGCGACTTTGGGATCGCTCGTGTGGTCTGGGTCGCTACCGGGTATTATTGCCGCACTGGCGTTGGCGCTGCCAGGCATAGCCGGCGTTGCCGCGGGGGCACTTGCGCGCGATCGGCGCTCGGGCTTCCTGCAGGGTGTGCTTGCGCTTTCTGCCTGCGAGGTTCCGGTGCTGGTTGTGGCTGCATGTAGCGTATTTTCCCAACGCGCCGTGATGGGCGGCCTTGTTGCCGCTCTGGTTGCAACCTATACGCTTACGTGGTTTTTGCTTGCGATGGGCTTTGCCTTTGAACTTCCCGTTTCGGCACCGCGACGCACAAAAGCCCAGATGGCGACTCCGCTTGCCGGTGGAGCCGCAGCTGTCCGTACTTTTGGCGGACCTGTCGAAGTATCGTCCGATTCTATTTCTACGACCAAGGAGGCCTAGGTCATGGCATCTCAAGTTGAGCTCACCCCATGCGGGGCCATGTTTGACATCTTTAAGCGCGCAGCGCATCTGAGCCATATCGAGCTGTGCGGCTTGGTGCTTTCGTCCCGTCCGCTCGCCGACGGCCGCAGCCCGCAGAGCCGAGCCGCCGATCGCTCTTGGGTTTCCCGCTTTATCGTTCGCGCGCCGGTCGGCACGCTTCAGCAGCGCTACTTTGCCGAATACGGTACCTCGGCTGTGCGTATTATGTCGCAACTGGCCCTGCGCCAGCGCAATCCCATGGACTCCACGGCTGTGATCAATATGGTGTGCGGTCCTGCAGGTGAACCGATGGTACGCGCGCTCGAAGAGTGCCACCAGGACACGAATCTCTATCGCAACGCGCTCGATCGCCTGTCCCAGGCGGCGGAACTCATGCCCGCCGAGCGCGCCGAGGCCGTGCTGGTGCTGTTTGTCGCCGTCGGTTGTTCGGCGGATGTGCGGTCCTCGGTGAACTATGCCATCGACTACGCACACGCGACCTGTGGCGGAGGCACATCCACGCCGCGTTCGCTTGGCATGTCGCTGACTGCGGGCGAACGCGAACCCGCCCCGGCGCACCCCTTGGGCTTGCTGCGCGTGCAAAACAGTTTTGTCGTGAGCGCCCCGCGCTGGATTCAGCCGAGTGAGCAGGGTGTTGAGATTGGCGCGCTGGCCACTGGTGAGGGCGATATTACCGACGTCGGCGACGATGTCTCGGCCCGCCATGCCCATATCTGGTGCGATGCTCAAAATATCTGGCGCGTCGAGGACTTGTCGTCCACCAACGGAACCGTGGTGGTAAACGGGGCCACGCGCGTCTGCATTCAGGTCGAGCCCGGCCGTTCCGCCCAACTCAATCCCGGCGATGAGCTCAAGCTCGGCGAATCCACTACCTACGCCATCCTCTTCGGTGCTCTCTAGCCGGCAGATAGGGACGTTCCTTTTCTGCCGCCACTTGGGGACGCTCCTCGGCGCGCCAGAGCCAGTCGCCCGGGGATGGAGGGGCCATTTTGGCCCTTGGCGGTCAGTCGGGGCGAAACTAGAAGATCTTTCCGATTCGCGGCTGTTCATGCTTGTAGAGCATCTAAAACAATAGGATGTTATTCTGGAATATGCCGGGTGCGTGAACTTGCCTGTCTTAGCCTTAATAAGGTATAGGGGAGTTTGGCTCAGGGGTTCCGTCTTGTTCTTCAGCGCAGTATTGTGGGACAGATTTGCTGAGATTGGCGCCTTACACCGCAGAGCGCACGGAAGGCTCTCGATTTGTGTTCTGGCCCCAGAATACAGGGCCTGATACTTACCAACTGTGGCATGGATGTAACATCTGTAGAAATCAACCCTTTTGTTGTCGACCTTTGTAAGAAAAACACCGCCATCAACTCTTTGGATGACGAAACTAGGGTGCTTGAGGGGAGCCTTTACTCCCCTCTGAGAGATGACTCATGTTTTTCGCTTGTCGTTGTGAATCCTCCGTTACTGCCGATTCCGGATGAGATTCCTTATCCCTTCGTTTGAGATGGAGGACAATCGGGTCTGGATAAAACACTTCGTATTCTTAAGGGTGGCGATACGCATTTAGAGAAAAACGGTAAATACTGCTAATAGGGGTGACGACGATGGTGCAGGGGCGACCCGCGATGCTCTCATCAATACGTCGGATACTTGGGAAATCAGGTCTAGATGCATGTATGATGATGCTGTGTGGCTATTCAATTAATCCGCGTTCCGAATGGGTGCAGGGTATAGCTGCGACATCGTATGCTTTTGACCCGGCGCGATACTCAGATATTTCTGAGGCGGTTGACGAAGTTTATACGCACTATGCCGCGCAAGGCGTTTCGGAAGTTTGCACATCTACGTTACGGGCTTAGGTTTCTTCAAGCGAGCAGGCCGGTTGCGTTATTTCGAGCGATTTTTCTAGTCTAGACGACAAAAGGCAAAGGATTTGATGGGTATAAAACGCGGACGTTTGTGGGCGGATGCTCAAATCTATTGTGGCAATCGGGCGGTTGAAAAAGATATTTCAACCGCCCGATTGCCAGGTTCGTCGGAGGAGATGTCCGATTCCGACTCTCTTGTAGGAAGAGCTTGAGATCGTATTGGCCCAAGGCAATCTTAAAGCAGTCTCATTGGCAAATCTTCGCTCCTGTTGTGTTGAGGTGTAAGGTATCAGTGATTGATGTTTTGTGGCGGGTAGATTGGGGCCTTCCTTGATTCGATGCGTTCTCTCGAGGTTCATCAGAGCAAAAGGGGCTTTCGTCTTCATTGCTATCACGGTGATTGGAACCGCTCTCTCCTATGCCATGCCATACGTGAACGGGAAATTCTTAGATTTTCTTCTCGGTAACCGCAGCGAAAGAGACGCCGTACTCTTCGCGCTCCTGGTTGCGTCAATAGGAGTTTTCTCCACCCTCTTTACTTATTTTGCAGGAACACTTTCCATTCGCATAACCACGAGACTTTCCTTTGATCTTCTCAGGGAGGCCGTCTTGCGTTTTGAAAGAGACGATTACTTGGTGAGTCGGACCATCGATCCAGCCTATACAACGCAACGGATTATTTCCGACTCCAGCGTGGTCTCATCCTTCGTTTTGGCGAATTTTATCAGTGCGCCGCTGTCCATTGTAGCCATTCCCATCGTATTGCTTATCATATGGTCAATTGATTCAACTCTCGCGGTGTTTTCCATCATTCTCCTCATCGTGTATTTCTGTGTAATTACTGGGTTGAGGAAACTTTTGTATAGGGTCACGTATGAGAAGAAAGAGGCGGACAGCGCCTTTTACGCCGCAATTGCATCGCAGCTTAATCAGATTCTCAACATTCAGCTGACATCTTCGTACGGCAAGAGCGAACAAGCGCTCGACGCTGGGTTTAAGAGCTATTTTCCCAAAGTTTTGCGCTCCGGAAAGCTATCATATTCTCTGACATCGCTCGATGGTCTTTTCGCAGCGTTGTTTCAAGCGGTGATACTTGTTGTTTCCGGAGTACGAATCATTAACGGAACTATGTCAATAGGCGAGTACACTATCATCGGTACATACTTCGCGGTTCTCTTTAAGACTTTGAAAAGTATGATGTCATTGTTCAAATCCTATCAAGATGCCAAAGCATCATGGGATAGGACGGCTATCGCGACGAGAGAAAAGGAGAGATCGGGGTGGAATCGGACCGATTTAGCTAAACTCGATGAAATAAATGACATTTCGGTATCTGATTTGGAATTCTCGGTTGCCCTTCCAGACGGATCTGTCCGAGAGGTCCTCGGCGGGTTTTCTTTCAAGTTTTCCGGTCCTGGTACATATTGCATAGTTGGGGAAAACGGAAGAGGCAAGACGTCACTTCTTTACTTGATGCTCGGGCTATACTCATCGAAAGGCAAAGTAAAATACAACGGCGTGCCAATCGAAGAATGCGACTTGGATTACATACGTGCGAGAGAGATATCGTGCTGCCCACAGTCGTGCTTCGCGCCGGACGAAACGGTGAAAGAGCTGTTAGAGTATTTCGACACGCCCTTTTCTTCCTATCACCGGGGTGTAGATGGCCTACTTTCGCTGGAAAACAGCGTGAAGGAGTTGCTCGGGAAACGTTGCTCCGCGCTTTCGGGCGGTGAGCTGCGCCGAGTGTACTTATGGTCGGCGATTTCACGCAAGTCGTCAGTTTTGGTACTCGACGAGCCCACGACTGGGTTAGACGCTGTAAGCCGCGCCGAGCTTGCGGCCTATGTTAAGCGCAACAAGCAAAGCCAGCTGATCATCGTTGTCTCTCACGATGACGAGATGGTCGGCGCGGTAGAAGGGGTAGTGGATTTAGGCAGCATGTACCAGGGTAAATGATGACAAGTGTAGTGCTACCCAACTGGCAGAGATAACAAAAAGGCGATGCAGATGCACGTAGCATTCAGGCGGTTCGGACTCGGTGCCTTCACGCCATCGCAACGCTTTCAGATATAGTTTTCGTTCTCTTACTAAAGGAAACTTTAGTCTACGTCATCTTGTCGAGACAGAGGTGAAGCGAAGTGTTGTCGCGACGTATCTTATTCCAGGTGGCTCAGTATCAGCGTGAGAATCGCACCAAAGTGTACTTACGATTCTCGTGTCCCACGGACAACATGAGCTGAGCATTGAGGTTCCACCCTTTGCTGCAACTACACGGGGTTGGACGGCAATGAATATGCCGGGCCGCATACCACGCGCAGCGGGGGTCCATGTCCCAGTATGTTGCCTACAGCAGCCTCGATGTCCACGCACACATCATCTCTGCCTTCGCGTTCAATCCATTTGCCGGAGAGTGCGAGGGTTGCCAGGCCGTAGAATTCGAGCCGAACAAATGAAATGCGGTATCAGCGCATAGGATTAAACTGACGATTGCTTTGCACTGAGAATACGCTTGGAAAGCCGCTATGGGTGGCGGCCCGGGTTAAATAGAGAAGCCCGTCCGATCACTTTCATGTGGCGAACGGTCGGGCTTCTTATTCCACTTGCCAATGCTCGGCTCATATTGGAAGAAAGCTACGCTAATGTTTGGGTTGATTTCCGATCTCAGCCGAACACATTGAGCAAATAGGCCATTCCCGCAGTT
>UQXC01000065.1 GCA_900544995.1 uncultured Collinsella sp.
GGCGGCGGCCTTCTCGGCCGCGGCCTTGCGCGCCTTGGCCTCGGCAGCCGCGCGGACCTTCATGGCCTTCTCGCGCGCGGCCTTCACCTCGGGCGTGATAACGCTCATGGGCTCGGCAGTCGAGACCTGGTAGAAAAAGCCCTTAAAGTCAATCTGCATATCGGTGATGGCAAGCCCAAACAGGTCGTGCGCTTCGTTCTCAAACGGAAATACCGCCGGATAGTACGAGCTGATGGACGGAATCTCCTGATACTGATCAATTCCCTCAACCACCAGGTTCTCGATCGCATAGCTGCCGTCCTGCGCAATATGCTCCTGAGCAGCGCGGACGTTGATAAACGTATAGACCAGGCGATACGATCCGTCGTCCACACAGCGCTCGGCATGCATCTGCACAAAGCGCGCGCCGACGCCCTTGAGCGCCTGGACATGCGACAGAAGCTCGTCGATCCCAACGGTGGTATAGATTGCCTTTTGCATTACTCGGCCTCCTTTGCAGCGGCGGGTGCGGCAGGCTTCCCGGCAGGCGCGCCAGCAGCGGGCGCGCCGTCAGCCGTGCCTGCGTCGACACCGGCCCCGGCCCCCGCAGCAGCTACAAACCCGTCCTCGCCCAGCTCAACGCCACCGTCCCAGGTTGCGGCGCCGCCCACGGTAAGCGGGTCGCCGCCGGCGCGCATCACGGCCTCCTTCTGGTCCAGGATGCCACACGCCTCCACGATGGCATCGATCACCGTCTCGGGGCGAATGGCGCACCCGGGCGCGTACACGTCCACGGGAATCGCGCGGTCCACGCCGCCGATCACGTTATAGGCATCGCGGAATACGCCGCCCGAACACGCGCAGATACCGCAGGCCACCACGCACTTAGGCTCGAGCATCTGGTTGTAGATCTGGCGCACGACGGGCAGGTTCTGGGCATTGACCGACCCCGTCACCAAAAAGATATCCGCATGCTTGGGGTTGCCGGTGTTGACCACGCCAAACCGCTCCGCATCGAACAGTGGCGTGAGCGAGGCCAGCACCTCGATATCGCATCCGTTGCAGCTCGAACCGTCGTAATGAATAACCCACGGCGAGCGCGACATTTTATGATCCATGGATGCCGCCTCCTAAATAAAAACGTCGACGAGGATGGGCATAAGGTTGAGCAGGCCAAACACCAGCGCCACGCCCCATCCGAGCCTAAAGCAGCTGCGCCAGGTGCTGCGTGCGAAGGTGTTGTCGATCAGCACCTCGACAAAATACGTCGCAGCCATCACGACCAGGGCTACGACCCAGCTCACCGGGTTGTCCCAAACAAAGAACATGCCCACCCACATCAAAAACAGCACGGTCTCGCACCAGTGCATAAGGGTCATCTTGGCCAGCGTGCCGCCGCTCATCTCGGTGGCGACGCCCTGGACGATCTCCTGATGCGCGTGATGCGAGTACGAAAGGTCAAACGGCGACTTGCGCAGCTTGATGGTGAGCACCGCGAGCAGCGCGAGGAAAATGGGCGCGCTGTACACGATGATGGGGGCCGACTGCCCCGTCACGGCGATGGAATCGAAGCTGTCGGTGGCAAGGTACAGGCCCACGCTCATCAGCAAAACGGCGGGCTCGTAACTCATGACCTGCAGCAGCTCACGGTCGGCGCCGACCTGGGCAAACGGGCTTTGCGTCGAGGCGGACGCCAGCACCACAAAGATCGCAGCGAGGGTCACCATAAAAGCGCACAACAGCGTGTTGGAACCCGACACAAAGATGCCGCCGCCCACCACGGTAAAGATGAGCGCGCACGCCATGTAGGTATCGTCCATGGTGTTTACGCTGGCGGGGGCCTTGCGCAGCAGCTTGGCCACATCGTAGAAAGGCTGGAGCAGGCGCGGGCCCACGCGGCCCTGCATGCGGGCCGAAAGTTTGCGGTCAACGCCGTCGATCAGGCCGCCCACAAGCGGCGCCAGTAAGGCAAATGCCACGGTGCCAATAAAAATGCCCACGACGCCCGAACCTTCAAAATACTTGCCGCGCAGCACCGAGGGCGCACTCATGGCAAGCCGCTCGGGCCCAATCCACGCGCAACACAGCAGCGCAAACAAGATAATGCTGCAGCACACGACGCTACCCGCGGGGCCAATACGCTTCTCGCCAAGGGCGTCCTCCGAGTACCAATTGCGCTTTTCGGCCTTCACCTCGTGTCCCATCGAGCCGCGGAAATGGCGATATTTGTCGGTCCCCACGCCCGAAAGGTACACGTTGACGTGCGGTTTGTTGCTCACGCGGAATGAAGTCAGCAGCACCACGGCGATAAACGCCACGATAACCACCATCAGGTACATGGCGTCCTTGCCAATAACGTACGGCACGCGGCCAAACACCATGGCCAAGTAAGGCGACACCAGACCGCTCGAGATAACCGGGAACGCCACGCAGCACAGAATCAGCAGCGCGGCGATGGTGTTGAGGGCCATCCATTCGGTCTTATGGACATTGACCTCAACGTTTTGAGCCGTGGGGTCGACGCCCGAAAGCTTGGCAAGCCACTTGCCCCAGAAGAAGAAGGTCGCGGCCGAGCCAAAGGCAAGTACCATGATCATGAGCACGTTGCCGGTCTGCGCGAACGCCACCAGAGCGCCCCACTTGGACACGAGCATGCCAAACGGCGCCACAAACATGCCCATGATGCCCAGCATCATCAGGCGCGTCAGGTGCGGCATGCGGCTGAACATACCGTCCATGTCCTCGATATTGCGGCTGCCGATATGATGCTCGGCCGTGCCCACGCACAGGAACAGCAGCGACTTTGCCACCGTGTGGAACAGGATCAGGAAGATGGCCGCCCATACGGCCTCGGGCGCGCCGACACCCAAGCAAGCACTGATGAGGCCCAAGTTGGAAATGGTGGAGTACGCGAGCACGCGCTTGGCATTGCTCTGCGAGATGGCCATAAGGGCAGCGAGCAAAAACGTGATGGCGCCCACGCTCGTGACCATAAAGCCGGTCACGGGATAGATGGCATAGAGCGGGCTCAGCTTGACCATCAGGAACACGCCGGCTTTGACCATGGTTGACGAGTGCAGCAGGGCGCTCGTGGGCGTGGGGGCAACCATGGCACCCAACAGCCAAGTGTGGAACGGCATCTGTGCGGCCTTGGTGAGCGCGGCGAGCGACAACAGGATGACCGGCATCACCAGCAGCGCGGACTGCGCGGTTCCGGCGCCGGAAAGCTCAATCATGCCCGAGATGGTCAGCGGCATGCCGTTAACGTGCAGGTACATGAGTCCGGCCAAAAACGCGATGCCGCCCAGCATGTTGAGGATGATCTGGTTAAAGGCGTTCTTGATAGCCTCGGGCGTGCGCGTATAGCCAATCATAAGGAACGAGCACACGGTGGTGATTTCCCAGCCGCAGAACAGCCACTCAAGGTTGTCGCTCGTCACGATGACGAACATGGCCGAGAGGAACAGGAACATAAGCGCCAGGAACTGCGGACGACGGTCGGGCGCGGTCTGCCCGCGCAGCGCGGCCTCGTGCTCATCATGGGCCTGGAAGTCCTTCATGTAGCCCAAAGCGTAGATACAGATAAGGCTGCCGACGATGCCGACGGCGAGGACCATGATCACGCTCATGTAGTCTAGGTAGAGCGGCGTCGCCGTGACGGCTTCGGCCGCAGGCAGCGTCATGGCCGCAAAGACGAGCGAGCCCACCAGCTGGACTATGCCGAGCACCGTGGTAAGCACGCTCTTATATTTGTGCGCGTTGTACAGGATGACGGCGCACAGAATTACGTCGATGACGGAGCTGATGATCGAGAGCGCATGCGAGGTACCGGGGGCAATCTCAAAGCTCTGCGGACCCGTGCAAAAAAACATGACGGCGACTACAACTGTCACCGCCATGATAATGCCGGAGCCTATGAGTCCCACCGCATCGCGGGCGCGGTCACCGCGCGCGAGCAGCATGCCCAGCGCCGGTACCAGCGGAAACAGGGTAAGGAAATACAGTAGCGTCATACCATCACTCCCCCATGCAAAAACGCTGCAATTTTTTAACGTTATAGCTCAATTGATGAGTAGCGGCGGCGGGTTTTCGGTCAACTGGGGAGTTTTAGGCGTACGGGGCAAGGGCACGTCCGCTTTGGAGCAGAGAGGCGGCAAGAAAAATGCGCCCCTGTGGGCGCACCATCCCGTTTGCTATTCCGCCTTTTTAACGCGCGGCTTGCGACCGCGCGGCTTATCGACCAGTGCGGACTCACCGCTCTCGCGGTACTGACGGCACCAAGCCTTGACCGAAGACTCGCTGGGAATCTTGTGCTTGATCATGGCCTCGCGAACCGTCAAGCCGTTTTCCAGACGGTCCTTAACCACAGCGAGCTTTACGTCGTACGAATAGGTGTGATGATGCGAACCGGCATTGAGAACGGCGTCGGCACCGCCCACGGCATACGCGCGGGCCCACTGACGAGCCGTGGCCTGGGGAATGCCAAGCTCCGCGGCGAGAGCGCGATGACCGACCCCCTCTTGGAGGATCTCGACGGCGCGCTGCCTAACCTCGGGCGCATGCGTGCGAGTCCTAGTTGCTTCCGACATACCTGCCACTTCTTAGCCTTAGCCGTTAATCTGCTTTCTTACGTGCAAGTTAGATAGTAGCATTTTACTGTTTGCTCAAAGCAGTTAATTAAAATAGACGCGGCGTTATCTGGGCATTTGGCACCAAATTACGACATTTCTTTATCGATTATTTACGCTGGTAGCTGACTCGCAGCTAATCGTCATTCGCTTGTCAACAAAATTGGCATCTCTTTATGTCCTTTGGTATAGAGGATATAGTTATTAACCCCTCCCCCAATATTTTTGAGTGATCTGCAAGGCAGTAGACGTCCTCACTCCTCATGATTACCGCGCATTGCCATTCATCGGAGCAAAACAAAAAGGGCGGGACCTGCTGCGCTTGCAGGCCCCGCACCGGTTGACACCCGACGGGACACAGCCGGGCGAGACGGATCCGTGCTACCGCCCCGCCTGGCCGCGATGTTCAACTACAGCTCGTTGGCCGCGTGATACGCCGTGCGAATGGCGCTCGCAATGTCGGCGGTGCGCTCACCCGAGCAGTCGCCCACGCAGGTCACGGGCACCGTCACGCCATCCAGGTCAAACGCGTTGGCCTTGGAGCCCACGGCCATCACCACGTAATCGCAGGCGATCTTCACCGGCTCCTCGGCGCCGTCCTCGGTGGTGCGAACAGCCTCCACGCCCTCGTCGGTAATGGCGGTCAGGCGGGTCTTAACATGCTGCTCCACGTTGTGCTCTGCAAAGTCGCTCATAATCAGCGGCAGAATGGTCTCGGACTCGCCCGCGGCAATCTTGTCGAGCATCTCCACGATCGCCACCTCGCAGCCGTGCTGCAGCAGGTACTCGGCAGTCTCGGTGCCCACCAGGCCGCCGCCAATGACGGCGACGCGGCCGCTGAGCTCCACCTTGCCGGCCAGCACGTCCCAGCTCGAGACGACCTTCTCCGAATCGGCACCCGGAACGGGGATGACCACGTCGTGTGCGCCCACGGCCACAATCGCAGCGTCGGCGGCGTTGAGGTCCTCAGCGGTAGCGGCATGGTTGAGCTCGACCTTCACGCCCAGGCCGGGCAGAATCTTCTCGTAGTACTCGACCGAGCGCATGATCTCGTCCTTGCGCGGAGGCGCAGCCGCCAGCACAATCTGGCCGCCCAAGTGATCGCTCGCCTCGTAGATGGTCACGTCGTAGCCGCGCTTGGCCGCCACGCGTGCGGCCTCCAGGCCGGCAATACCGCCGCCCACCACGGCGATCTTCTTGTCGCCCTCGCCCGGCTTGATGGCGATGGTCGCCTCGTCGCCGTTCTCGGCATTGAGCACGCACGAGATGTACTTGCGGTTTTGAATCGCGTCGACGCAGCCCTTGTTGCAGTTGAGGCACTCGCGGATGGGCTCGCCCGTAGCGGCCTTCAGCGCAATGTCGGGGTCGCACATGAGCGAGCGGCCATAGGCGATGATGTCGGCGGCGCCGTCTTCCAGAATCTTCTCGCCGGCCTCGACCGAGACAACGCGGCCGACGGTTGCCACCGGCACGGAGACCAGGGCCTTGACGCGCTCGGCCACGGGCAGCGTCCAGTTGTAGGGCATGGCGCCCATGGGCGGAATGGTGTCGCCCATGTTGCCGGTGTGGTTGGCCTGTGCGACCTGGATCATATCGATACCCGCGCCCTCGAGCAGCTTGGCAAACTCGCAGGCCTCGTCGGGCTGCAGGCCGCCCTTGCCGCGCGGCGTGCCGTCGGGGTTCTCCATGATCACGGGGAGCTTGTACTCCACCATCAGCTGCGGCGCGGCCTCCTTAATGGCAGCGACGACCTCCAGCGCGTAGCGAACGCGGTTCTCGAACGAACCACCGTACTCGTCGGTGCGTTGGTTGAGGATGGCCGAGCACAGCGAACCCACCAAGCGGTCGCCGTGGACCTCGATGGCGTCGATGCCGGCCTGCTGCGCGCGAGCGGCCGAGGCGGCGATGGCCTCCTTGATCTGGGTGAGCTGCTCTACGCTCGCCTCGTTCACAAAGTGCTGCATGTCGTGATGCAGCTTGGCGTAGGCCTGGTTGCGGATCTCGTTGGACTCGGCCATCTTGGCGGCAAAGGTCTCCTCGTCGCCGGCGGCCTTGGCCTCCTGCGCGGCCTTAGCGGCGGCCATGGATCCCATGACCATGCGGCCGACACCGGGCACATCGTACTCGGGGTGGAACAGCTGCAGCGCGATCTTGGCGCCGTGCTTGTGGACGGCATCGGCCAGCGCCTTAAACGTGGGGATCTGGGCGTCGGTTGCCAGCTTGGGCGTGGGGCTCGCGGTCATGACGGGAGCGACGTCGCCGATGACGATGTAGCTCACGCCGCCACGGGCCAGGCGCTCGTAAAAAGCCAGGCTGCGCTCGCCAATGGAACCGTCACGCTCCTCGTAGCCGGTGGTCAACGGCGGGAACATAATGCGGTTTTTGAGCTCAAGGGGGCCAACCGTAATGGGCTGAAGCAGCTTGGATGCAGGTGCGGTCATGGACATTCCTCTCTTGTAGGCGCGGCGGCGATGATGCCGCGTAGTTGTCTAGAGGATATGTCATGGGAATACAACAGCGCAACGGAAATCGGCGGACAGCAGGTAGCGGCAGGTGGATGGGGATGGGCGGGGCGGCCCGTCGGTTTATCTCAATCTGTAACAGTTACGCGGCAAAACCGGGTCTTACTGTTACAGATCGAGATTTTGTTTGAGAGGCCGAGAATTGGACCGAAAACACGGTCCCGAAATAACAAAAAAACTCGCCGGCTAGGCCGACGAGCTGCAAGTTCTTGGTCGCGGGGGCAGGATTTGAACCTACGACCTCCGGGTTATGAGCCCGGCGAGCTACCAGACTGCTCCACCCCGCAATGTCTGGGCGCCTCATGTGCGCAAGAAAGAATATTACGCGGGAGTTCGGTAAACGGCAAGGAAAATCTCGTGGAGCATAATTCCTTCATATTTAAACCCCTCAGCCCCTATCACCGTAAACGAATCGCAGCCGAGCGCCGTCGGCGGCGCGTATACAATGGTGCGCGTCCTTTTATGCCAACACTGGGAGTAGACATGCTGCTCGCTATCGATATGGGAAACACGCAGACGGCCATGGGCCTGTTTGACGGAGACGAGCTGGTGCAGTCGTGGCGCATGCCCACCGACCGCTCTTATACCGCCGACGAGATCCATGTGCGCCTGATGGGTTTCTTTAAGATGTACGGCCTTTCGCTCGACGCGGTCGACGCAATCGCCTTTGCGGGCGTGGTGCCGCAGCTCTCGCGCGAATGGCACGCCGTGGCCGACCGCATTGCCGCAGACGCCATCGTCATTGGGCCGCAGACGGCCGCGGTGACCAAGCTGCGCGCGGCGCGTCCCCAAGCCGTAGGCGCCGATCGCGTCGCCAACGCCGTTGCAGCCGAAACTTTCTACGACGGCGCGCCGGCAATCGTGGTGGACTTTGGCACCGCGACCAATATCGACGTCATCGATGAGGACGGTTATTACATTGGCGGAGCGATCGCGCCGGGCATCCGCATCTCCATGGACGCGCTTGCCGCCCGTGCCGCCAAGCTCGCCAGTGTGCCGCTCGAGGCGCCCGAGCATGCCATCGGCCGCGATACCGAGGAGTGCATCAAGGTGGGCGCCGTGACGGGCGCCGCCGCCATGGCCGAGGGCCTGGTCGCGCGCATGAAGCGCGAGCTAGGGCGCGAGGATGCCACCGTTATCGCCACGGGCGGCCTCGCCAGCATCGTCGCCGATTCGACCGACGCCTTCGACGTGGTCGACGGACAGCTCACCATCAAGGGTATCTGCGAAATCTACCGCCGCATGCAGAAGCTAGCGTAGGCTCTGGCGAAGCCGAGACGCTACAGACCGCGAATGCGCACGGCCTCGGGCGGAAACTCCTGCTCGCCGGCATCGGTCTTGATGGTCGCGCGGCCCCAGATGTCCAGGCCCGCAAACACACCGACCGCAAGCGGCAAACCGTTGGGCGACACCGCCGCAACTTGGCGGCCCAGCAGCGGCACCATGTCGAAGTACTCGCCCAGCACGGGAGCCAGCGGCCCTGCGGCGCCTTGCGGCGTGTTGGCAACAACCGCCCAGGCGTCCACGCGGGCCAGCACGGCGGCGGCCAGCGTCTCGACCAGCGCTTCGTCAGCCACGTCCACACCAAGCTCGCTCAGCGCCGAACGCTCAATATCCACCGTCACGGCACCGAACATGCCCGCAGCACCGGCACCACCGTTGACGGCGACGCGCGCGAACGACGTCTCAAACGCGGGCGCGCCGCACACGATATCGCTCGGCCACTGAATACCCACCTTGCCGGCAAGGCCCAGCCCCGGTGCCGCAGCCGTTCCCACGAGCGCGTCCATCATGCCCATCGCGGCCACAAACGGCAGGCCGTGGAAGGCATGCATGTTCACATCCGGGCGCACGACCAGCGAAAACGCCAACGACGCCTCGCCCGCGCTCCAAGCGCACCAGCCCGCGGACGCACCCTCGCGGCCCGCGTCACGCGCGGCGTCAAGCTCGGTACCGGCGGCAACAGCATTCATCTCGATCATCTACATACGCCCCAATTCGCCCACGATATGGCCCACGCGGTCCTCGGGCTCCTTGACCTCGACACCGTTGTAGCGGAAGAACCGCGCCGGGTCGTGCATCAGGTCCTCGAGCGGCACCAGCACAAAGTCGCGTTCGCCGATCAGCGGATGCGGCAGGCGCAGCTTTTTGCCGCCGTGGGTCTCGCCGTCCATCCACAGCAGGTCCAGGTCGATGGTGCGCGGACCGTTGGCCTTGGCCTTTTTGGAGCGGTCGCGCCCCAGCTCGGCCTCGATCTTCATGAGCTCATCGAGCAGCACCAGCGGTGCCAGCTCGGTCTTGATCTCGATGACGGCGTTGGCAAACGCGTCCTGGCGCGTCTCGTAGGCCGGCTCGCTCTCGTAAATCTTGGAGGAGTTGGACACGCAGGTGAGTGGAATCTCGGCGATCATCTCGCGTGCGGCGCGGATGTTGTCGCAGCGATGCCCCAGGTTGGAGCCCACAGCCACAAACGCGCGGCGCGGCTGCGGCTTGGCAACCGCCCAGTAACCGTTCAGGAACTGCGCAAAACCCGCGGCGTCGTGCACGCGCACGATGTTGGCACCGGCCTGGATGGCGCCCAGGCACACGCCAAACGTAGCGGCATCGCGCTCGGCGGCCTCGGTCACGCCCGAGACGGCGCCCACAAAGCGCTTGCGCGACACGGCACACATGAGCGGATAGCCCAGTGACGCCATCTTGGCAGTCTCGCGCTGGATGACGATGTCCTCGTTAGCCGACTTACCAAAGCCCGGGCCAGGATCGATGCAGATGCGGTCGCGCGACACGCCGGCATGGATGAGCGTGCGGGCCTGGTCGGACAGAAAGCCCATGACGCGGCGCATGATGGGCGCCGAATCGGGCAGGGTGAAGCGGCGGAGCTGCGAGGTGGGCACGTAGGCTTCCTCGCGGCGGGCGCTGCGGCGCATCATGGCGGCCAGGCGGTCATTGGACTCCGATGCGGCCTCGGTGGCTGCGGGCGCGGCCTCGGGCGCGGGCGCGACGGTCTC
>UQXC01000066.1 GCA_900544995.1 uncultured Collinsella sp.
CGGCAGGTCCTGCAGGGCGATGACGTCCATGCCCATGTCGTTGGCGCTGCCGTGACCCTGCTGGTCCTCGCGCACGGCCTCGATGGCACTCACATACGTGTTGGCGGCAGACATCGCCGTCACGCAGGTCACGCCGCGGCGCACCGCCTCGGTGCGCAACAGATAGCCATCGCCACGCGAACCCGGGCCGTACGGCGTGTTGATGATTACCGCAATCTTGCCATCGGCGATGAGGTCGCCGATGTTGGGACGCTCGCCGTCGTGCGGGCCGCTAATCTTCTCCACGACCTCGCAGGTCACGTTGCCGCCGCGCAGCACGCGCGCCGTACCCTCGGTAGAGCAGATGTCAAAGCCCAGGTAGCGCAGGATACGCGCAACCGAAAGGATATGACGCTTGTCGCGATCGCACACGCTGATGAACACCTTGCCGGCGCTCGGGTCGGGCAGCTTGTAGTCAATTGCCAGCTGCGTCTTGGCGTATGCCTCGGGATAGCTCTTAGCGATACCCATGACCTCGCCCGTCGACTTCATCTCGGGCCCCAGAATAACGTCGGCTCCCGGGAAACGGCCCCAGGGCATAACGGCTTCCTTCATGCAGAACCAGTCCAGCTGACGCTCGTCGCTCGGCAGGCCCAAGCTCGCGATGGAATCGCCCGCCATGATGCGCGCCGCGCACTTGGCCAGCGGCACACCGGTGGCCTTGGAGATAAACGGGACGGTACGGCTTGCGCGCGGGTTGGCCTCGATCACGTAAACGGTCTCGCCCTTGATGGCATACTGCACGTTAACCAGGCCGCGGACTCCCAGCGCCATCGCGATGCGGCGCGTGGTCTCACGGAGCTTCGCCTGCAGGCTCTCGCTAAAGCTGAACGGCGGAATGCAGGTCGCAGAGTCGCCGGAGTGAATACCGGCCTCCTCGATATGCTCCAGAATGCCGCCGATGTAGACCTCTTCGCCATCGCACAGGGCGTCGACATCGGACTCGATCGCACCCTCCAGGAAGCGATCGAGGTACACCGGGTAGTCGGGGCTAATGCGCGCGGCCTCGGCCATGTAATCGCGCAGATGCTCGGCATCGTAGGCGATCATCATGCCGCGGCCGCCCAGCACGTAGCTCGGACGCACCAGCAACGGGTAGCCGATGTGCGCGGCTACGGCCTCGGCCTCCTCAAACGAGGTTGCCTGGCCCGCCGGCGGATACATAATGCCCAGCTTGTCGAGCAGGGCGGCAAAGCGCTCGCGGTCCTCGGCAAAATCGATGGCGTCGGGCTTGGTACCCATGATGTTCACGCCGCTCTCCTCGAGCATGCGCGCCAGCTTAAGCGGGGTCTGGCCGCCGAGCGTCACCACGACGCCATCGGGGCGCTCAACGTCGATAACGTCCATGACGTCCTCGTAGGTGAGCGGCTCAAAGTACAGGCGGTCGGACGTGTCGTAGTCGGTCGAAACGGTCTCGGGATTGCAGTTGACCATGATGGTCTCAAAGCCGCGGGCCGCCAGGGCATAGCTCGCATGCACGCAGCAGTAGTCAAACTCGATGCCCTGGCCAATACGGTTGGGTCCGGCACCCAGAATCATCGCCTTGGGCTTATCTGCCGGCGTGGTCTCGTCGGGGGCCACGCACTTTTTGGCGACTGGGCTCGTGCGGTAGATGTTCTCGTAGGTCTTGTAGTGGTATTCCGTGGCACTCGAGAACTCGGCCGCGCAGGTGTCGACCGTCTTCATGCTGGGGACCACGCCCAGGCCCTTGCGATAGGCGCGCACAAAGCGCTCGTCCGAACCGGTCAGCGCGGCGATCTCGGCGTCGCTCGTACCGTACTGCTTGAGCAGGCGCATCGCGTCGGCGTCGATATCCTCCACACGCAGGCCGCGGATGCTCTCCTGGACCTGCACCATGTCGTTGATACGGTTGAGGTACCACGGATCGATACCGCAGATGGCATGGATGCGAGCGATGTCCCAGCCACGGCGCAGGGCCTCGACCACAAAGAAGATGCGATGCTCGGTCGGGGTTGCCACGGCCTGAGCAAGCTCGTCGTCGCTCAGCTTATCGGCACCCTCTTTGCCACCGGCGCAAATGCCCTGGTGGCCATCCTCCAGCGAGCGCATAGCCTTGCCAAAGGCCTCCTCAAAGGTGCGACCGATCGCCATAATCTCGCCCACGGCCTTCATGCGCGTGGTGAGCGTGGGGTCGGTACCCTTGAACTTCTCGAAGGCAAAGCGCGGCACCTTGACCACACAGTAGTCGATTGTGGGCTCAAAGCAGGCGGGCGTAGCCTTGGTGATGTCGTTGACGATCTCGTCGAGCGTGTAGCCCACAGCCAGGCGCGCGGCGGCCTTGGCGATGGGGAAACCCGTGGCCTTGGAAGCGAGGGCGGACGAGCGGCTCACGCGCGGGTTCATCTCGATGACGATCAGGCGGCCGGTGTTGGGGTTCACGGCAAACTGCACATTGGAGCCACCGGTCTCGACGCCGATCTTCTCCAGAATGGCGAGCGAGGCCACGCGCATGCGCTGATACTCAAGGTCGGAGAGCGTCTGCGCCGGCGCCACGGTGATGGAGTCGCCGGTATGCACGCCCATGGGGTCGAGGTTCTCGATGGAGCACACGATGATGCCGTTGCCGGCGTGGTCACGCATGACCTCCATCTCATACTCTTTCCAGCCCTCGATGGACTCCTCGACCAGCACCTCGTGGGCAGGCGAGAGCTCGAGGCCCTGGCTCACGATGGAGACGAGCTCCTCGTGGGTGTGAGCGATGCCGCCGCCGGCGCCACCGAGGGTAAAGCTCGGGCGCAGCACGCAGGGATAGCCCACGCGCTCGGCGATAGCCTCGGCGTCGGCCACGCTGTAGGCATAGCCCGAGCGCGCGACCTCCAGGCCAATCTCGGCCATGGCCTCGTTAAAGAGCTTGCGGTCCTCGCCGCGCTCGATAGCGGCCAGGTCGCAGCCGATCATCTCGACGCCGTACTTGTCGAGCGTGCCGTCTTTCGCCAGCTCGACGGCGGCGTTCAGACCGGTCTGGCCGCCCAGCGTGGGCAGCAGCGCGTCCGGGCGCTCTTTCTTGATCACGCGCTCGATAAACTCGGCGGTGATGGGCTCGACATAGGTGCGGTCGGCAAGACCCGGGTCGGTCATGATGGTCGCCGGGTTGGAATTGACCAGGATAACCTCAAAGCCATCCTCCTTAAGCACCTTGCAGGCCTGGGCGCCGGAGTAGTCAAACTCGCAGGCCTGACCAATGACGATGGGGCCCGAACCAATGACGAGGATACGCTTGATGTCAGTACGTTTCGGCATGTTAGTTCTCCTCGGTCTCGGTCGCGGCGGTCTCGGCGAAATTCCAGCCAGCCAGGCGGTCCTTCGCGGTGTCGATGTCCAGGTAGTTCTCCTCGCCGTCCATGAGTCGCGTAAAGGCGGTAAAGAGATAGTGGGCATCGGTGGGACCAGGCGAGGCCTCGGGGTGGTACTGGACCGAGAAGCACGGGGCGTCGAGTAGCTGGATGCCCTCGGCGGTGCCGTCGTTGAGGTTCACATGTGTCAGGCGAATGCGGCCAAAGCGCTCGTTCATCACGACCGGCGCGATTCCGCGGCGCACCCAGACGCGCAGATCTCCATCGGCCGCATGCTCGGTCTCGCCGCCGGAAAGCTCGGGGACAAGCTTGCCCAAGCTGGGGAACAGCAGGCCAAAGCCATGGTTTTGTGCGGTGATCTCCACGCGACGGCTTACCAGGTTCATGACCGGCTGGTTGCCACCGCGGTGACCGAACTTAAGCTTTTCCATCTGGGCACCGCAGGCCAGGCTGATCATCTGGTGACCAAGACAAATACCAAAGACCGGCACCTTGCCGATCAGCTGCTGCACCTGCTCGTAGGTCTCCACCACGGCATCGGGGTCGCCGGGGCCGTTGGACAAAAAGACGCCATCGGGATTCATGTCGAGCACCTCACTCGCGGGCGTATCCCACGGCACGACGGTAAGGTCGCAGCCGGCGCGGACCAGCCCCTCCAGAATGCCGCGCTTCACACCGCAGTCGTAGGCGACCACTTTGTGACGGGCAGGAGCGGCAGCCGAAAGCGCAAAGTCATGCGTGGCAGGCAGGTCGGCGGTCACAAACTCGTGAGGCGCGGGGCAACTCACGGTCTTGACCAGGTTCTCGCCTACCAGCGTGGGCGCCGCGGCCAGACGCTCGGCAAGCTCGTCGACGTCGAAGACCTCAGTAGAGATAATGCCCATCTTGGAACCATTGTCGCGCAGATGGCGCACCAGAGCGCGGGTGTCGACACCCTCGATAGCGACGATGCCGTGGGCGCGCAGGTACTCCGGCACGCTGACGGCCGAGCGCCAGTTAGAAGGCGTGGCGCACATGTCGCGAACGATCATGCCGCGCATAGCCGGAGCGCTCGCGGGGCGCACGGCGTCGCCGGGGAAGGCCGACTGGACGTCGGTCTCGTCGATACCGTAGTTGCCGATCTGCGGATAGGTCATGGTTACGATTTGGCCGGCATAACTCGGGTCGGTCATGACCTCAAAGTAGCCCTCGAGCGAGGTGTTGAAGCAGACTTCGCCGGTCGCGGTGCCCTCGGCGCCGCATGCACGTCCATAAAAAATGGTCCCATCCTCAAGATACAGGATGCAGGGACCGCAGGTGCCCTTGCTGGTTTTGGCCAGCATGCGCTGGCAAAGCTCGCTGGGCGCGAAGGTGCGGGCGGCAGCGCCCGCGGTATGGTTGTTCGCCATAATTCTCCTTCCCGGTCTCACAGGACCGGCTTAAAGGTGTGTAGTTAGGCCTCGCGGTATTGTAACCGCAAGTATGCCTCATGGCGTTAATTTCATCGAAATGTTTACGAAATGATAATTATGACTTTCTATGCATAATGATTTTTCTGGGACGGGGATTAAAAAATCATCCCGCGAGGCTTGTGGCTCACGCGGGATGATGACGTCTTACTTTTTCTTGTCCTGTTCCAGCAGATCGGACGGCGTTCGGTCGGGCTTGCCGCCGCGGAAAATTTCGCGGCCATGCAGACGATGCTCCAGGTCACGTTCGGCCTTTTCCTCGTCAATCTTGGTCTGGCTCACCACCGGGTCCTCAATCAACGACGACACCGAGTTCACCTGCTTCTGAATGCGCTCGGCGACGGTGTCATCCATACTCACGATGCGCATCTTCCAGTCGATATTCGTGGCGTTGGATGAGCTCTTGGTCCACACGAACGTCAGGATGGCGCTCTGGTGGCCGTGGGCGGGAAACATGCCAAAGAAGGAATCGTGCTGAATGTTGCTATCCTCGTCGATATAGGCGTGAACGTTATACACCACGCGGTCGATCTTATCGTTGAGCAGCGCGTTGGTCGCAAGCGCCGCGGCCTGAATCTGCCCGTTGGACAGCAGCTCGAGCTCGTTGGCAGACGATGTGTCCAACACCGTCACCTCGACCGTGCCCGTACGCTCATCGGCTTCATCGACGGTAAAGTCGAGCGGGAACTGCGTAAAGCCGTTGCCCCACTCAAGGCCGCCCTTGAGCGCGGTCGAGACAGTATCTACCGAAACGCTCTCGGAGAGGTTCGCGGTGTTCAGGCGTCGCATCACGCCGTAGCCAATCTGCATGCCCACGATCAGCACCAAGATGCCGATGACCATGGCCATCGCGGTCTTCGTAATGGTATGGCTCACCTGCGAGCCCGAAGGATCGTCCTCGGACAGCGGGTCGATATGTTTTGCCTGGCTCGCGCGGTCCTCGCTGCGCAGCTGCGCTAGCGCCGCTTTGTCACCGCGCTTGGCCGCCGCCTCCTTCTCGCGCATACGCTCGGTGCGCTTTTTGGCAAGCGTGGGATCCAAGACACCGGATGCATCGATTTCGGAGAATAACTCCGTCACTTCTTCCGGAGTCAAAGGGTTCTTGTCAGCCATAAACTTCCTGTCATATCAATCAGTCGAGCTCGTGCGCACGCGCACCTTCGAACTGCATTCGATAGTAACGGGCATAGGTGCCGGCGCGGGCGAGAAGCTCCTCGTGCGTGCCACGCTCCACAACGCGACCATGCTCAACGGTCGCAATCTCATCGGCATGCTTAATGGTCGAAAGACGGTGGGCAATGATAATTGTGGTGCGGCCGCGTGCCAGCTCTTCGAGTGACTCCTGCACCGCCTCCTCGCTCTCGTTATCCAAAGCGCTCGTCGCTTCGTCCAGAATCAGGATCTTGGGGTTCTTGAGAAACACGCGCGCGATGGCAACGCGCTGCTTCTGTCCGCCCGAAAGACGGCTGCCGCGCTCGCCCACGACCGTGTCATAGCCCTGTGGAAGCGACTCGATAAAGGCATCGATGTTGGCGCGGCGGGCGGCGTCGGCGATCTCTTCCGCCGTAGCGCCCGGCTTGCCGTAGGCGATGTTCTCGCCAATCGTACCGTCAAACAGATAGACATCCTGCTGCACCAGGCCGATGGCACGACGCAGGCTCTGCTGCGTCACATCGCGCACGTCCTGGCCGTCGATGCTAATGGATCCGGCAGCCACGTCATAAAAGCGCGGCAACAGCGAACAGGTCGTGGACTTGCCACCGCCCGAAGGGCCAACCAAAGCGATGGTCTGCCCAGGCTTGATGGACAGATTCATATGGTCGATAACGGGACGCTCGTCGGCATCGCCCTCGCCCAGCTCAACATCCTCGTAGTTAAAGCACACGTCGTGATACTCCACGGCGCCGGCAGTCACCTGCAGATCAGTGGCGCCCGGCTTGTCCTGGATATCCGGCGCGGTCGAGAGCACCTCGTCCATACGCTTAAAGCCGGCGATAGCCTTCTGATACGTTTCGGCCGAATTGACAAGCGTCTCGAGCGGCGTGCAGAACAGCGAAATATAGAGTGCAAAGGTCGCCATATCGACCGCCTGCAGCTGTCCCTGGGCGACCAGCCAGCCGCCCAGCAGCACCACGATCACGTACAGCACACCCGAGAGCAGGCCATATGTCGCGGTATAGACGCCCATGGCGTGATACATGTTCTCCTTGGACGAAAGATAGCGATTGTTTGAGGCGCGGAACTTGAAGCGTTCGGTCTCCTCATTGGCAAAGCTCTTGACCACGCGCATGCCCGCCAGCGAATCCTGCAGCTGCGCATTGATGCCACTGATCTTTTTGCGGTTGTCGCTAAAGACCTCGCGCATGCGCATGTTCTGCCAAAACATGATGACCGCAAACGCCGCCGTCACCACGGCCATGGCGAGCGCCAGCACCGGGGCGATGGTAAAGAGAATCACAAACGAGCCGATAATCTCGATGCCGCAGATGATGATCCACTCGGGCACGTGGTGCGCCGCCTCGCAGATATCGAACAGGTCGTTGACCACGCGGCTCATCATGTCGCCCGAGCTGTTGCGGTCGAAGTACGCAAAGCTAAAGCGCTCATACTGGTCGAACAGGTCCTCGCGCATCTTGGACTCCATGCGCGCGCCCATCACGTGACCCCAATAGCTCACAAAGTAGCGGCAGGCGCAGCGGACGGCATACATCAACACCAAGCCCACCGCGATCATGCCGAGCGCCTGCATAATGGCAGCCTGACCCTGAGTAAACAGCCCACCGGTCAAATTGCGCAGAATAATGGGGAACGCCAGGTCAATGGCGGCAAGCACCAGAGCACAAACAGTATCAGCAACAAAAAGCCCCATCTGGGGCTTGTAATAAGACAAAAACCTCTTCAGCATGTGATCCTCAAAGAAATATCAGCAACGCAAGGCCCTGGGACAAAGCAATCAGTAGTACTTGTCCCAGGGCTATCCCCACCCGTTAAAGCTCCGCTCCGCCCAGCCTGTGTGCGATGCTGTCACAGGCCAAAGCGCCTACGACGGTCTTGGCGTCTTCGATCTTGCCGTCGAGCACGGCGTCGATCAGCTCGTGCAGCGGCACCAGGTCCACGTTGACGAACTCGTCATCATCGGGGTTGGGCGCGTCGAACTCGAGCTTGGTAGCCAAGTAGATGTGGATGATCTCATCACAAAAACCGCAGGACGTGACAATCGACGTCAAAAAGCGAATACGACCAGCCCTAAAGCCCGTCTCCTCATGCAGTTCGCGCTTGGCGCAATCGAGCGGGTCCTCGCCTGGATCGAGCTTGCCGGCGGGAATCTCGACCGTCACGCGGTCGATGGCGGTGCGGTACTGACGCACCAGTACGATCTTGCCGCTCTCGGTCAGTGCCACAACGGCCGCCGCACCCGGATGGCGAACGATATCGCGGGCGCTGCGGTGACCGTTGGGCAGCTCGACCTCAAGACGGTGGACGTCGAGGATCTTGCCCTTCCAGGCGCACTCCTCCGAAAGAATCTTCTCGTGCAGCTCGGCATCGTGCGGGTCGTCGTCGCCCAGCACCAGCGCCGGCTCGTCAGCGACCTCGCCGCCAGGCTCGCCCTCGGCGTGCCCATACATGCGGCTGTCCTCTTCGACGATCTGCGCGTCCACGAGCTCTTCGTTCTTCTCGTCCATCCGTCTCATTCCTCTCGGATTTTAGGCATCCCAGGCATCGCGGCCGCGCAGCGCGCGCAGGCCGATGTCGTGACGCAGGGTCTTGCCCTCAAAATCAATCTTCTCGCAGGCCTCGTAGGCAAGGTTGCGAGCGTTCTCAAACGTATCGCCCAGAGCGGTCACGGCAAGCACGCGGCCACCATTGGTCACGAGCTGGCCGTCCACCACGGCAGTGCCCGCGTGGTACACGGTCACGTTCTCCATGGCCTCGGCATCCTCAATACCGGTGATGACCTTGCCCTTCTCGTAGCTGCCGGGATAGCCCGCGCTCGTCAGGACAACGGCCACGGCCCACTCGTCGCGCCAGTCGAGCTCAATCTGATCGAGCTCGCAGTTGGCGCAGGCGAGCATGACCTCGACCAGGTCGTTCTTAAGGCGCGGGAGCACGACCTGCGTCTCGGGATCACCAAAGCGGGCGTTAAACTCCAGCACCTTGGGGCCGGCGGGAGTGAGCATAAAGCCGCCATACAGGCAGCCGCGGTAGTCGATGCCCTCGGCAGCAAGCTCGGCAACGGTCTGCTCCATGACCTTCACCATGGTGGCGTGCTCCTCGTCAGTCACGATGGGCACCGGGCTGTAAACGCCCATGCCGCCGGTGTTGGGGCCCTTGTCGCCCTCGAGCGCGCGCTTGTGGTCCTGCGAGGTGGCCATGGGGCGCACGGTCTTGCCGTCGGTAAAGGCCAGCAGCGAGCACTCGGGACCGGTCAGCATCTCCTCGATAACCACGGTGTTGCCGGCATCGCCAAAGGTGCCGCCAAAGCACTCGCGCACGGCATCCTCGGCCTGCTCAAGTTCGGTCGCCACGATAACGCCCTTGCCTGCGGCAAGGCCGTCGGCCTTGACGACCAGCGGGGCGCCTTGCTCGCGTACGTAGGCGAGAGCCGAAGCCTCGTCGGTAAACGAGCCGTAGGCTGCCGTCGGAATGCCCGCACGCTCCATGAGCTGCTTGGAGAACAGCTTGGAGCCCTCCATCTGGGCACCCTCGGCACCCGGGCCAAAGCAGGGAATACCCGCCGCGCGCACGGCGTCGGCCACGCCCGCCACGAGCGGAGCCTCGGGGCCAATTACCACGAGTCCGCATCCGTGGCTCTGCGCAAACGCCGCCACGGCCGCAGGATCGCAGTCGTCGAGAACAACGTTCTCGCCGCAGCTCGCGGTGCCGCCGTTGCCCGGCGCGATGTAGAGCTTGCCGGCGCGCGGTGATGCTGCGAGCTTAGCTGCCAAAGCATGCTCACGGCCGCCGCTGCCCAACAACAGGATGTCGATGGTTTGAGTGTCCGCCTTCAAGGGTGCCTCCTCTATGGATGAACGGCCCGCTCCGCGCGAGCCCTTTGTAAGCAAATATACCCCTCGGCCGCCCGTCCGGGCTGCAAAGGGGTATATCGCAATAACCAAATAGTCCCGATTACTTCCAGAATCGGTTGATGATCTGCTCGCGACCAGCGCCGACGCCAATGAACGTCACGCGGGTGTGTGCCAGATCCTCGATAAACGCCACGTAGTCCTGAGCCTCCTGCGGCAGCTCCTCAAAGCTGCGGCAGCCGGTGATATCGCAGCTTGAGGGCTATG
>UQXC01000067.1 GCA_900544995.1 uncultured Collinsella sp.
AAGCACTTAATGTGCTTTCCGTCTTGCGCAGGACTGTAGAGCAGCAAACTTAACCCGCGCCCGCCGGCCCCGGAGACCCTCCCGGAGGGACCGAAAAATTTTTTCAAAAAAGTTGTTGCGCGCCGGACAGACTTCTGTGTATACTAATCCCCGCAGCGCACGCGAGCGGAAACAAACGCGAACGTCTGCCTGGGGAGTTAGCTCAGTTTGGTTAGAGCGCCGGCCTGTCACGTCGGAGGTCGCGGGTTCGAGCCCCGTACTTCCCGCCAACGCAATTAAAGCCACGTCTTCGGACGTGGCTTTTTGCGTTTGATGCACTTTGTTTCGATAGAACGATCGCCCTGGTGCATCTTCGCCCAGAATCCCCGCGCCTTCGGGAACGCAAGTAAAATCTAATAAGTATATCTGTCTGAACAACAGCTTTGTTGCGCAACACCTGTTCTACGAGACAGGGGGTTAGGTTATACTAAATTGCACTGTGCGCCGCATCTGATGCATTTCGCTCCAAGCGCGGCACTCAGTGGATATCCGATTTACCATTTGGATGTCCTGGCGGTCATTTAGCGTCTCGACACAAGCTCGGCCCCGGAGCTCGTTCGAGCTGTTCGTATTCCTTGAAAGGGGAAAAATGGACATATCGAGGAAGACTGATTACGCCCTTCGCATGCTGGCGATGCTTGCCGAGGATCCGGAGCGTTTGCTTTCTGTTCGCACCGCTGCCGAAGAGGTCAATGTCCCGTATTCGTTTGCCCGCTCGATTCAGCACGGTTTGGTCCAGGCCGGTATTGTGGAGAGCCTGCGTGGCGTCCACGGTGGCATGCGTCTCAAGGTCAGTCCGGACGACGTCACTATCCGCCAGGTCGTCGAGGCCGTTCAGGGTCCTATGGTTATGAACGATTGCACCGCGCCCGATGGTGACTGTGCGTGCATGGGCGCGTGCTGCTATCATCCCCTGTGGGCCGGAGCCCAGGCGTTGATGCGCGACTACCTCGATTCCGTTTCGCTCGGCGACATCGTCGCTCACCGCCAGTTCCCGGCCGTCGATCCCAAGTTCGCCGACCGCGAAGCGTTTCCCGAGTACGCCACCTGCGCGTGCGCTTACCGGGAGGAATAGCGCCGCATAAGGAGCATAGCCATGATTCAGGACCCCTTTCGTTCGATGATTCGTTCGGAAGGGGTCCTGCGTTATCGCGACCTTCCGTGGCGCCGCACACGCGATCCGTACATCATTTGGCTTTCTGAGGTCATGCTGCAGCAAACGCAGGTGCCGCGTGTGGAGGCGCGCATGCCGGTGTGGCTCGATCGTTTTCCGACTGTGCAGGCGCTTGCCCAGGCCGCGCCTTCCGATGTTTTGGACGCTTGGCAGGGCATGGGCTACAACCGACGCGCTCTGGCGCTTCATGGGGCCGCTCAGCGCGTTGTAGAGGACTGGGACGGGGAGTTTCCGCGTGAGACGCGTGACTTGGTCGCTCTGCCTGGTATTGGCCCAGCAACGGCGCAGGGTATCCGGTCGTTTGCGTTTGATCTTCCGGGCGTGTATCTGGAGACCAATGTGCGCACAGTCTTTCTGCATCACTTCTTTCCCGATGTACCGGCTGTTCCCGATCGCGAGCTGGTGCCGCTGATCCAGGCTGCTTGTCCGGCGGCTCCCGGTGCAGCGACCGACGAGATCGCTCCCTTTGCCGTGCCGCTCGATGATGCCGACACGCCGCGCGCGTGGTATTACGCGTTGCTAGATTACGGCGCATATCTAAAAAAGACGTTGCCCAATCCGTCCAGGCGCTCGGCGGGCTATAGCCGTCAATCAAAGTTTGAGGGCTCGCGTCGCCAAAAGCGCGCGCATATCGTGCGTATGTTGCTGGCAGCGCGCGATGGCCAGCCGGCGGGGATTACGCTTGCTGATGCCGTGGCGGGCGTTAACGAGATGGAAGCGGCGGCTGGGCGTGGGCCGGTCGAGCGCGACTTGATCGCGGGCATTCTAGCCGACCTGGAGCGTGAGGGCTTTTGCCGAGCTGAGGGCGATCGCTGGCTGAGCATCTAGCCTGTGCAAATCTGAAGAACAGGATTGTAAGGTTTAGATTTTCGGCATGAGGGCATCCTAAAGACGAGGCCGCTCGAAGCCTACGGGCGGCATGCGTTGAAGGGAAGTACACCTATGGATTTTGAGAATTCCCAAACCAAGAAGAACCTCGAGACCGCTTTTGCCGGTGAGTCCCAGGCACACACCAAGTATCGCTACTATGCCTCCAAGGCCAAAAAGGACGGCTACGTTCAGATCTCGAATATTTTTGCCGAGACGGCGGGCAACGAGTCCGAGCACGCCAAGCTGTGGTTTAAGTATCTGCACGACGGCGCCGTCCCCGATACCCTGGACAATCTGCGTGATGCCGCTGCGGGCGAGAACTACGAGTGGACCACGATGTACGACGAGTTCGCCAAGACCGCCGAGGAGGAGGGTTTTGCCGAGATCGCTGAGAAGTTCCGTGGCGTCGCCGCCGTTGAGAAGGCCCACGAGGAGCGCTACAACAAACTCGTCGAGCGCATCGAGTCGGGCGAGGTGTTTGAGCGTGAGGGCGTAAAGGTGTGGAAGTGCCTGAACTGCGGGCACCTGCACGTTGGTGCCGAGGCGCCTGAGGTGTGCCCGGTGTGTAACCACCCGAAGGCGTACTTTGAGGAGCAGGTGGTGAACTACTAGCGCGTGGCGCTGGCTGCTGCGGAGCGCAGGGCGGGGAAATACCTTTCCCTCTCGCTCACGGCTCCGCAGGGTCGCGCGAGGCAAAGGTATTTCCCCGCCCTGCGCTCCGGCTTCGGGTCATCGCGTGCTCGCTTCAGAAAAGCTGATAACTAAGTTTGTGTGCCGCCCCTTATGGGGCGGCACTTTTTTGTGGGGGCCGGTTGGGGCGGTGACGTTGCTTAGAGGGTACACTGGGTAGCGTTGGCTATTCGTTTCCTCTTGTGAGGTGTTGGTTATGGGTAAGAAGTCTCGGGCTCGGGTTGCTGCGGCTGGAACTCGAAAGGATCCTGGACGTCGGGTTGTTGAGGGTAAAAAGGCCGATCGTGCTGAGAAGGACAAGAAAGTCGGCGCGCATGCTCATCCTGAGTGGGCGCCTCATTTGAATTCGGCTAGTGAGGATTTGACTGCCAAGTTGTTTACTCTGGTCGAGGTAATTTTGGGCGTGGTGCCCCTTGTGGCTATCGGTTTATTCTTGGCTTCGAAGGACGCTACGAGTGTCGATAAACTCACCGAGGTCTTTTCGCAGGAGCCCTCGATAGTAGTTACGTTTATCTCTGCGTGCCTGCAGCCGTTTGTGGCGTACATGCTGTACATGATTTATCGCAAATACTGCGAGGGCGATGCGGGCTTTGCCGCCGGCAACCTGATCGGTCTTTTGTGCTCCGAGATCCTACTGCTCAATATCCCGGGCGTCATCGGTATGGGCATCTTGCTGTGGCGTGTTTGGCGCAACGTCGCCCCGCACTTTGAGAGCTGGTTGTTTGAGCGTCGCTTTGCGGGCGTGGTGGCCGATATTGCGGGCTCGCTCGTGATTCTAGCCTTGGCGTTTCTGTGCGCCACTGCTGCCCGCGGTCTCGCGGGCATGTAGTCGGTCCTCACCGACCACGGGGCGCAGGGCGGGGAAACCTTTCCCTCTCGCTCACGGCTTCGCAGGGTCGCGCGAGGCAAAGGTTTCCCCGCCCTGCGCCCCGGCGTTGGGTCGTCGCATGCTCGTTACAGAAAAGCAGATAAGAAGTTTGCGTGCCGCCCCTTTTGGGGCGGCACGTTTTTGTATGGGGTCCCGGTCTCCACAATTTTCGTCAAGCTATTGGTTAGATTTTGGTCAGTTGGCGTAAGGGTGGAAGGCCAAAAGATTGTTGGCGAAAAAAGCTCAGAGAAAGTGCTGGTAGGGGAGTTGTTGAGCTTTTCGACAGCTTTTGAGCAAAAGAAACTTTGTGGCTATTGCCGGCGATTGCGTTGTCGCGGTCATGGCGGTGCGGGATGCTGGTCGTAAGCGTCGAATGCTCCGACTTTGGAGGCCAACATGGACCTGTTTCTTGAGACTCCGCAGCAACAAGCTGAGCGCATGCTGCGTCAGCAGCAACGACTCATGGAGATGCAAATGCAAGGGGCGGCAGCCCAGCCCTTTGCGCAAAATGTCGTGCCCGCTGCTGTACCTGCAGCTGTGCCCGGGTGTAAATCGGCGCCAGAGGCCTATTCCGTACAGCAAGATTCATATGCGCAGGAGCTCGCGTTCGACAAGCGTCGTGCGCGTCGTCGCCGTGTGGGCCAGCGCTTGCGCATATTGGCGATGATCGTGCTCATCCCGTTAGGGCTTGCGGCCATCTTTCTGGCGTCGTATGCCCTCACGTGCATCCTCAACGGCGCATCGCCCAACGAGGTGCTCCAACATCTGTCAGCCCTGGGCCAGCGCCTAGGCGACGTCATAACAACCATCCGCACCGGCTGGGAGAGCTAGCGTTTTAGCGTCCGCGGCTCTAAGAGAAATTTGTCTGCAAGGCAGTGAGTGATCCGTGTGTGTGGCGGGGTAAGATTGATCGCGGTTTTGATTGATGACCGATTGAGTTTGTTGGGCGGAGTCTATGTCTGCTATTGATATCGTGCTTGTTGTGATCGCCTTGGTGGCGGTGGGGGTTGCTGTGGCTTGCGCCCTCCAGCTCAAGAGCCTGCGTGCCGAGTTGCGGGAGCGTGGCGACAGTAGCGCGGAAACGCTGGCAGCACTCGAGCAGGCCAACAACGCGCTCGATGCCCTGAACGTCGCGCTGGCCGAAACCCGCCGCACGGCCAATGCCATCGCGCAGCAGCAGACGACCGATGCGGCCGTGGAGCAGCAACGTTACCTGACCATCGCACGCGAGTTCTCGCAAGCTGGTGACCGGATGGATGACCTGCGCCGCGAGACGGCCCAGCAGCTCGGCGCCAATCGCGAGGGCATCGAGCATCGCCTGGACAAGGTGCGCGAGACGGTCGATGCTCAGCTGGGCGCCATCCGCAAAGACAACAACGTGCAGCTCGATCAGATGCGCGCGACGGTGGACGAGAAGCTCTCCCGCACGCTCAACGACCGACTGTCGGCATCGTTCAAGCAGGTGAGCGACCAGCTCGAGGCCGTGTATAAGGGCCTGGGCGATATGCAATCTATCGCCACCGGCGTAGGCGACCTCAAGCGTGTGCTGGGCAATGTAAAAGCGCGCGGCATTTTGGGCGAGGTGCAGCTGGGTGCAATTCTGGCGGACATCCTTACACCCGACCAGTATCTGGAAAACGTCGCCACCAAGCCCGGTGCCTCGGAGCGCGTTGAGTTTGCCGTCAAGCTGCCGGTAGACGAGGGCGATCCCGTGCTGCTGCCGATCGATTCCAAATTCCCGGGCGACGCGTACGAGCATCTGCTCGACGCCCAGGAGTCGGGCGATGCGGAGGCCGTTGCCGCAGCGCGCAAGACGCTCGATATGATGGTGAAACGCGAGGCAAAGGACATCTGCGAAAAGTACCTGAGTGTGCCGGCAACGACCAACTTTGGCATCATGTTCGTGCCGTTTGAGGGACTGTACGCCGAGGTCGTCAGCCGCCCCGGGCTTATCGAGACCCTGGGCCGCGACTATCACGTCAACGTTGCCGGTCCCAGCACCATGGCGGCCATCCTCAACAGTCTGCAGATGAGCTATCAGACGTTTAAGTTGCAAAAACGTACCGACGACGTGCTGCGTGTGCTCTCCGCCGTCAAGGCCGAGCTGCCGCGCTATCAAAAGGCACTGCGCCGCGCCCAGCAGCAGATCGAGACCGCGGGCAAAACGGTCGAGGGCATCATCACCACGCGCACCAACGTCATGGAGCGCAAGCTCAAGGACATCGACGCACTGGAAGACGTCGACCAAGCCGATGAGATCTTGGGACTCACGTCCGCGGACCTTCTCACAGACCAAGAAGACGAAGGCTAATTGCAACAAGACGGTGGGGCGCCGGCGCAAACGCGGGTGCCCCACCGCTTTTCGTATCGCACTTGTCTGAAGCGTGCTCCAATGTGCAACAATGGCGTTTCGCCCTATCAGACGCGAAAGGAAGCCCATGTCTCAGAGAAGCACCAGCCCGCTCAGCCGCTCCACCGTGCGCCGCACGCTGCAGCGGTTTTGGGGTGTCACGCGCACGCAGCCGCTGATTGTCTTTCTCTCGGTGTTCTCGTCGGCGGGCTACATCTTTTTGCTGACGTTTGCCAATACCTATGTGATGGCCCTCATTGTCGACCGCGTTCAAGCCGGTCCCGTGGCGGGTGACCAGGTGTTTGAGGTCTTCGGCCCCTATATCCTGGCGCTCGTACTCGTCAACCTGGTGGGTCAGATCCTCTCCAAGCTACAGGACTACACCGTCTACAAGCTCGAGATCGCAGGCAACTATCACCTGGCGCGTCTATGCTTCGACACGCTCTCCAACCAATCCATGACATTCCATACCAGCCGCTTTGGCGGATCGCTTGTGAGCCAGACAAGCCGTTTTATGAGCGGCTACACGGGTCTGGTCGACGTGACGGTGTATTCGCTCATTCCCACCATCACCTCGGTTGTCTGCACGGTAGCGGCGCTCGCTCCGGTGGTGCCGACGTTTACCGTGATCCTGGTGGGCATCATGGTCGTCTACATTGCGTTCGTCTGGCTTATGTACAAGCGCATCATGCCGCTTTCGGCCGCGACGTCCGCCGCGCAGAACAAGCTCTCGGGCGTGCTCTCCGACGCGGTCACGAACATCTTGGCCGTCAAGACCTGCGGGCGCGAGGACTTTGAACGCGATCTGTTCGACGCCGCCGATCGTGCCGCGCGCGATGCCGAGACGGTCTCGATGCACGCCATGATGCAGCGCAACTTTACGACCTCGGGTCTTATCGTCATCACTATGGCCGTGGTGAGTGTGTTCGTGGCGGGCGGCAACGCGTGGTTTGGCATCTCGGCCGGCTCGCTCGTCATGATCTTTACCTACACCTATAACCTCACCATGCGCCTGAACTACGTAAGCTCCATGATGCAGCGCATTAACCGCGCTTTGGGCGATGCGGCCGAGATGACGCGCGTGCTGGACGAGCCACGTTTGGTGGCAGACGACCCGGACGCTCCTGAGCTCAAAGTGACCGAGGGCGCGATTGATTTTGAGCACCTGAGCTTTGCGTACCGTGACGCTGCGGCGGGCGAGAGCGTGTTCGATGACCTGACACTTCATGTGGCGGCGGGCCAGCGCGTGGGCCTGGTGGGCAAATCGGGCTCGGGCAAGACGACGCTCACCAAGCTGCTGCTGCGCCTAGACGATGTTCAGGGCGGCCGCGTGCTCGTGGATGGTCAGGACGTCTCGCGCTGCACGCAGCAGAGCCTGCGCCGCCAGGTTGCCTACGTGCCGCAGGAGGCGCTGCTGTTCCACCGCTCCATTCGCGAGAATATCGCCTACGGCCGCCCCGACGCCACCGACGAACAGATTCGCGAGGCGGCTCGCTTGGCTAATGCGACTGAGTTTATCGACCGCCTGCCCCGTGGCTTTGACACCATGGTGGGCGAGCGCGGCGTCAAGCTCTCGGGTGGCCAGCGTCAGCGCGTGGCTATCGCCCGTGCCATCCTAACCGACGCGCCGATTCTGGTGCTCGACGAGGCGACCTCTGCCCTCGACAGCGAGTCCGAGGCGCTGGTGCAGGAGGCGCTCGAAAACCTGATGCGTGGACGTACCTCCATTGTGGTGGCGCACCGCCTGTCCACCGTGGCGGCGCTCGACCGCATTGTGGTGCTGGCCGATGGCGAGATCGTCGAGGACGGCACGCATGCGCAGCTCGTCGAGGCGGGTGGCGAGTACGCGAGCCTGTGGAGCCGTCAGACCGGCGCATTCTTGGAGGCGTAAGCGTCTCGGACGTGGGACAATTGTGCCCATAAGTTTATTGTGCCGTTGAGCCGAGGAGTCGTTATGCCACGCGAGACCAATGCCGCCAAACGCGAGCGCGCCGTTGAGGTGTGTGAACGCCTCAACCGTCGCTATGGCCCGGTCGAGTGCTTTTTGGACCACGAGAATCCCTTCCGCCTGCTAATCGCGGTGCTGCTCTCGGCGCAAACGACCGACGCGCAGGTCAACAAGGTGACGCCGAAGCTGTTTGCCCAGTGGCCCACGCCCGAGGCCATGGCCGGGGCGAGTGTGGCTGACGTGGCAGACACCATCAAGTCGCTCGGCTTCTACAAGAGCAAAGCCAAGCATGCCGTCGAGGCCGCACAGATGATCGTCGCCGACTATGGCGGCGAGGTGCCGGCCGACATGAAGGAACTCGTGAAGCTGCCGGGCGTGGGACGCAAGACGGCGAACATCGTGCTCAACGTGGGGTATGGCATCGTGGAGGGCATTGCGGTGGACACGCACGTCAACCGCATTGCGCACCGCCTGATGCTGAGTCCCAAGACGCATGCAAAGGAGCCGCTCAAGACCGAGCAGGATCTGCTCAAGATTTTGCCGCACGAGTATTGGGAGTCGGTCAACCATCAGTGGATCACCTTCGGTCGCGAGATCTGCGACGCCCGCAAACCCAAGTGTGACGAGTGCCCGCTGGCAGATTTGTGCCCCAGCGTGCGCGTAGCGGGGTAGGGCGGAACGCATCTTCGTCTGGCGTTTTTTGCGGGGCTGGGTTTGCCCTTGAGCCGGAGTCCTCTCCATGCGCTACCATGACAGACAACGTATTTGACGTACGACCCGCCGAGCTTGCCCCGGCGGGCTTTTGGCGTTGCGATGCCGGAGGAACAGCATGCTCATTCACCGTATAGCCGCGCAGCTCTACACTGCCGAGGCGCTGCAGACCGTCGAGGCCGGACTCGATGCCGGCGAGGACGTGACGCTGGCCGTGTCGCAGTCGGGTCGCACGCTTATGGCGGCCGCCCAGTTTGCGCGCCGTCCGCGCCCCACGGTCTACGTTGTGAGTGGCGAGGATGCGGCCGATCGCGCCGCTCGTAGCCTTGCCGCCTACGTGGGCCTGGCGCATGTGTGCCGTTTTCCTGAGCGCAAGGATTATCCGTGGCGCGAGCAGGCGCCCGACGACGCCGTGGTAGCGCAGCGCTGCGAGGCCCTGGGACGCATCGTGCGCGGGGACAACTGCATCATGGTTGCCTCGGCTCGCGCGTTGCTGCGCTGCGTGCCGCCAGTCGAGAGCCGCTACTGGGAGTCCACGACCTTTGCGGTGGGCGAGGAGATTCCTTTTGACGAGGTGCCGCAGCGTCTGGTGGGCATGGGCTACACCAATGCCGGCGCCGCCGACGCGCCCGGCCTGTTCCGCGTGCACGGCGACACCGTCGAGGTGTTCCCTGCACAGGAAAAGGCACCCGTGCGCATTGAGTTCTTTGGCGACGAGATTGACCGCATCCGCCGTATGGTGAGCTCAACGGGGCAGACCATCGGCAACGAGGATAGTATCGAGATCTTCCCGTGCCGCGAGCTGGCGCTCACCGACGAGGCGGTCCACAACATGCATGTGGCGCTCTATCGCGCCAGCCAGGACGATAGCAAGCTGGCGGCGCTGCTCGAGATGGTGGATGCGCGCATTGTCACGCCCGAGCTCGACCGCTTTTTGCCGGTGATGTACGGCCAGACCGTAAGCCCGTTGGCGCACGTGAGCGGCAAGGCGCTCGTGGTTCTGTCCGAGCCGCGCTCGCTGTTCGACGACTGCCTGCGCGCCTACGAGGATATTGAGGCCCGTGCCGGCGAGGCAGGGATTGACCGCCTGGATGGTCTGTACGTGCGCGCCCAACAGCTCGATTTTGGTGCCCAGCAGCGCCTGAACTATGTGAGCCTGATTCGCGCCGGCGGCGCGGTTACGGCGGAGCTCAAGATTGAGCAGCCTGCCATCGCAGGCTCGGACAACCGTTTTATGACGCGCATCCAGGAGGTCGTGGGCAAGCGCTATGCCTGCGTGTTTGCCATCCCCGACCGCGGTGCGCGCGAG
>UQXC01000068.1 GCA_900544995.1 uncultured Collinsella sp.
AACTGCGGGAATGGCCTATTTGCTCAATGTGTTCGGCTGAGATCGGAAATCAACCTCTCCATACCCCTCTACAAAAACCTGTACCTTTTTGTGCAACAAAAAAAGCCGCTCAACCAGCGGCTTTTCTTATTTGGGCATGAAAAAAGGCGACCGCCCAGTGTGGACGGTCGCCTTTGTTAATTGTTGTGAAGTTTGCCTTAAGCGCGAGTCTTGATCTCCTCGGTCACCTTCGCAACAAACTCGTCGACGCTCATCTGAACGGTCTCGTTGGAGCGATCGCGGACGGAGATGTTGCCGGCCTCGACCTCCTTCTCGCCCAGGATGAGCATGTAGGGCACGCGGTCGATGCTGCGGGCCTCGCGAATCTTGTAGCCGATCTTCTCGTCGCGGTCGTCGCACACCACGCGGATGCCGGCCTCCTCCAGCTTGGCGCACACCTCGTGGGCGTAGTCGCGGCTCTTCTCGGAGACGGGAAGTGCCTTGACCTGCACGGGAGCCAGCCAGGTGGGGAACTTGCCCGCAAAGTGCTCAATCAGAATACCGATGAAGCGCTCGATGGAGCCAAAGCAAACGCGGTGCAGCATGATGGGGCGCTTCTTGGTGCCGTCGGCGTCCACATACTCCAGATCAAAGTTGAGCGGCATCTGGAAGTCGAGCTGAACGGTGCCGCACTGCCAGGTACGGCCGAGCGAGTCCTCCAGGTGGAAGTCGATCTTGGGGCCGTAGAAGGCGCCGTCGCCCTCATTGACCTCGTAGTCCATGCCCAGCTTCTCCAGAGCGGTGCGCAGGCCCTCCTCGGCGCGCGCCCAGTCCTCGTCGGAACCCATGGAGTCCTCGGGGCGGGTGGAAAGCTCAACGTGATACTTAAAGCCAAACTTCTGGTACACGGAGTCGATCAGGTTGACCACGCCCACGATCTCGTCGGTCAGCTGGTCGGGACGCACAAACAGGTGGGCGTCGTCCTGGTTAAAGCAGCGCACGCGGAACAGACCGTGCAGGGCGCCGCGCAGCTCGTGGCGGTGCACCAGGCCGATCTCGCCGGCGCGGATGGGCAGCTCGCGGTAGGAGTGCGGCTTGGAGGCGTACACCAGCACGCCGCCCGGGCAGTTCATGGGCTTAATGCAGTACTCTTCGTCGTCGATGACGGTAGAGTACATGTTGTCCTTGTAGTGATCCCAGTGGCCCGAGGTCTTCCACAGCTGCTTGTTCATGATGAGCGGCGTGGAGATCTCCACGTAGCCGGCCTTGTGGTGGATCTCGCGCCAGTAGTCCAGCAGCGTGTTCTTAAGGATCATGCCGTTGGGCAGGAAGAACGGGAAGCCGGGGGCCTCGTCGCGCATCATAAAGAGGTCCATCTCGCGGCCGATCTTGCGGTGGTCGCGCTTCTTGGCCTCCTCCAGCATGTGCATGTGCTCGTCGAGCTCTTCCTTGGTGGCAAAGGCGACGCCGTTGATGCGGGTGAGCATCTTGTTGTCCTTGTCGCCCTTCCAGTAGGCGCCCGAGACGCCGGTGAGCTTAAAGGCCTTCAGCGCCTTGGTGTAGCAGATGTGGGGGCCGACGCACATGTCGATGTAGTCACCCTGCTGGTAGAAGGTGATGCGGGCGTCGTCGTCCAGGTCGCCGATGTGCTCGACCTTATACTTCTCGCCGCGCTCCTCCATAAGGGCGATGGCCTCGGCGCGGGGCTTCTCGTACACGGTGAACTTGAGGTTCTCCTTGACGATCTTTTTCATCTCGGCCTCGATCGCGGGGAAGTCGTCCTCGCTGATCTTGACGCCCTCGGGCAGGTCGACGTCGTAATAGAAGCCGTTGTCGGTCGCAGGGCCGTAGGCAAAGTCGGCCTCGGGGTACAGGCGCTTGATGGCCTGCGCCATGATGTGCGCGGCGGAGTGGCGGATGACGTGCGTGACTTCGTCCTGCGGGAGCTCGGCCACCGAACCGTCATTGTAGAGTGCCTTCATGGGTATGTTTTCTCCTCTCGGATGCCTGATGCAAGTGCGTGCGATGCGCTCGGCGTTTTTGACTTGCATCATTATAGGCAGGTTGCCTTGGTATACAAGCGCCCGCCGCACCTTAATGGCACGGCGGGCGATTTTCTACGCATGCTTCATCGTGTGGGGGCGGGGTGTGGGGCGCACGTGGCTTGCGCGGGACGCGCGGTGCCCGTTGCTTGCGGCCAGCCCTGCGATGGATGCGTTACTGGATGCGAGTTCGGCAGTAGGGGCAGACCTTCCAGTGCGCGTCGAGCGGGCGATGGCAGCTGGGGCACACGTTGCGAACCTGGGTATCGCACACCGGGCAGACGACGAAGTCCTTCTCGATGGGTGCGCCGCACTGCGGGCAGGTGCCGTACTGGGCAAGCTGGCGCTCGCGCAAGGCCATGTCCAGCTCCTGCTCCTCGCGGTCGGCCGCGTAGGAATGCGGGCGCAGGACCAGGTAGGCGATGAGGCCCACAAACGGGATAAGGGCGATGATGCCCCATGCCACGTAAGCGCTGGCGCCGCGGCGGCGAGCGTCGATGAACACATAGACGACCGACAGCACATACAGGGCGATGATAAAGCCAACGAAGGCATAGACGACGCCCATAAGCTGCGGCGACATGAGCTCAGAGATGTACTTGGACATTACGGGTACCTTTCGGAATATTAACAGTTCCGTCAAGTTTACCACGGGGTTTGTTTATATGGGACCACGGCTGGATACGGGTCTGACGCGGACACAAACATCTCAATCTGTAACAGGTGGGAGCGGAATTCGGGTCTAGATGTTACAGATCGAGACGAACGGAGGACCCACATGGCAAATGTCTCAATCTGTAACATCTTGGACCCAAATCATCAGCTAACTGTTACAGATTGAGACAAAGGATAACGTCCAGGAAGAATGTCTCAATCTGTAACAGAGACTCAGCATAAACAGGTCTAACTGTTACAGATTTAGACATTCGAAATCGACTGATTGGTTCATCTAAATCTGCCACTATTAACCGCGCCCGTTTTACCTGCTGGTTTGTTGGGAAATATCCCAATTTATCCCAAGTGCGTCGCAAACGGAACGCGCCACCTGCTCACGGGAGGGACGAATATAATGTCGCCCCGACACGCCCGGCGGAGAGTGTCCCATGAGCATTTCCATGAGGTCCCAGGGCATGTGCAGCTCCATCTCGCAGATGGTTCGCCACGAGTTGCGAAGGTTCGACCACGGGATGTGTTCGATACCCTCGGCTGCGCACCACTTCTTCCATCTATGATTGCACATCCCTCGGTTCATGGGCAGTCCGTCCCCGCGATCTGCTAGCCACTCGGAGCCTGCCGCGCGGCGCTCGTCTGCAATTTCGAGCAGGCGCCCGGCGGCATCCGGCAGCACCACGACTGTGCGTATGGACTTCCGCGTCTTGAGTACGCCGTCCGCCGTGGGCTCGATGCCTGCTTGCTCCGTCTCGCGCACGAGGTCGACCGTTGCGAGCGTTGTGGATTCCATCGCAAACGGCAGAAACTCGTCGGTGCAGATGCCTAGCGGCTCACCCGACCGGTATGAGCCAAAGCACGCTATGATGAACGGCGCCTCGAGCGAGGTTCCGCGCAGGCGTCCCAGAATGTCCCTTACCTCGGCAAGCGTATACAGGCGCTTGGAGCGCTCGCGCGTCTTGCGGGTGGGCATGGTGTATTTCACAGTTGCGGCAAATGGGTCGATGGGCAGCACGACAAAGCCCGACACGGTTCCGTAAATCTTGCGCAGGGTGAGTAGCGCAGTGTCTGCCGTTGCTGCGGGGAGAGTCAGGAGTCATTCCTGCAGGTGCACGGGGCGCAGCTGGTCGACCGGCATCGAGCCCCAGCGGGGCCGACATAGTTCGGCCACGACCTTGTGACGAGGCTGCGGGTGTTCGGCGCGAGCGTGCCCGCCGCGACCTGTGCCGCCATGGTCGGCTCGAGCCATGTGCCGTATGCCTGGGCGATGGTCGGCACCGGCTTGTCATCGGCACGCTCGACGTGGATGCGGTCGAGTTCGGCGCATGCCTCGCGATAGGTGCCGTATACCGTCATGGTCTTACGTTTGCGTCCGCGCGGCGTGTTCTCCTGCCATCGGAGGATGTATTTCTTGCCACGCTTGGCCTCGGTGATTGAGCCCCACGCGCGGCGCCTCTGCTTGCGTGTCATATAATGTCCCAAGGTTGCCCGGAGCTATCTCCGTGTTACTCCGGCATCCTTGCTATCACCCCAACGCGCCAAGGTTCCAGCCGTGCGCGGTGGGGTTTCTTTATGTCTGGAGTCGTCAAAAGCGCTTTGACGGCTTGGTTGGGCTCTAGCGCAGTTTGCTATAGAAGCTTCTGGTCTTCTGGAGCGGGTCTGAGGTCATGGACCTTGGTTATCCTCACGGACTTGTTCTCCCATGCTCCGATCTCGTTCCGTCGTTGACGGAGCAACAGGTCCGCAATCATGTCGTCTCCGATGCCGAACGTGCGTTCACGCCTCGCGAGCTGGCCGAGGAAGTCGAAGTCCCCCATGTTCGCCGAGAGCTTCTGGCCGTTCCAGTAGAGTTCCCATTTGCGCTTGTCGCTGTACTCGAGCACGGGTTTCGCGACGTTGAGGTGCTGACCCTTCATGATGACGTCGCGCTCCTGCTCCGTCTCGCACTTGGGCGCCGTCCTGATGTCTTCGAAGTCGTCTCGTGAAGATTCGAAGCCGTCGACACCGTCGCCGCTTATCGATAGGCCGCCGATCTTCTCGTTGTCCGCGAGCGCGCCGAACATTGACGAGACAGCGGAGTCGACCTCATTGGAGCCACTGACCTTATAGACGTTCTGCGTGATATTGATGACTGAGTTGTTGCCAGCGGTTACCGAGATGCCGTCGCCAACGCGCTCGACGCTTTTCGGTGCTCCGTTCTTGCCGAGGAACCGGCGGAGCTCGAGATAGCCCTTGAAGGCACTCAGCACCGGCTCGAGCTGATCGCTCGTTTGGCTCAGCGTCCCAAGTATGCCTGGCAGGTCTTTTACGACCGCCTGGAGAATGGCTTCCAGGCAGCCGGGGCGAGTTGCGGTTATCTCGACGTCGATGACCGCATTCGGATCAAGTTCTTTTGCCGAAGCCTGTACGGCCCTCGAGTAGCCGAGGAGCGCCGCGGTGAACGTGCCGACTGAGACCCCTTCCAGGTCGCCCTCGAATTTGAAGGTTATTGTTTTACGCTCCATCACATGTCTCCATATCCGAATCACCTCGGTGGATAATTCTGTCCTCTCGTTGGGATGCTCATAGACGAAGAAAGGCGACTGTCCTCGGGGACAGCCGCCTTTCCTTTGGACGCTGGCCCCGTGGGGTCCCTGCGTCAATACCGCTGTCCAAATTACCGTTTGCCGTCGGCGCGGTCAAGCCGTCGCCCATTTTCGCGACCCCACGAAAATGGGGAACAACTGGCGTTTTGATGGGCCCTTGTGCCCGTCACGCCTTGCCGTTCAGACGCTTCGTCATGCGCTCGAAGTCGTTCTCGTAGGCCTTGTCCTGGAGCTTCTGGAACTCATGGAAGCGCTCCTTGGCGATCTTGTCCGCCGTCTTCTTGTTGCGGTTGCCGAGGCCCTTGAGCACCTCGCGCCCGCTGAATGTCAGGAAGCCGTCGAGCAGGCGCTCGCAGTCCTCCATGCTCGTAAGGACGTGCCGCTCGGCCCTGTCCTCGAGCGTGTCGAGCAGCATCGTGACGAGGCGGTTCAGCTGCCTGATCTCGTCCTCGGACAGGTAGTTCTTGGCCACGGTGACGTCCGAGGAGTGAATGCGGCCCTCGGGGCCTCCCTTCCACGACGTGAGCCCCATGTTGGGCTTGGAGGGGTCGGAGCGCCCCTGGACGATCTCGGCCGCGGTGTGCCCGGTGACGGCGTAGTGCATCTTGTTCTGGACCGCGGCGTAGAAGTTCTTGGCCATGGTCGAGTCCTTGTCGTAGTCGAAGCTGCACTCCTGGAATATGTCGGTGATCTTGAGCCACACGCGCCGCTCGCTCGCGCGGATGTCGCGGATGCGGGCGAGCAGCTCGTCGAAGTAGTCCTTGCCGAAGGGCCGGCCGTTCTTGAGCATGTCGTCGTTGAGGACGAAACCCTTGGTGATGTACTCCTTGAGGGTCGCCGTGGCCCACTGGCGGAAACGGATCGCGCGCAGCGAGTTCACGCGGTATCCGACGGCAATGATGGCATCGAGCGCGTAGAAGTCGACCATATATGTCTTGCCATCTGAGGCAGTTGTTGCAATTTTTGCAACAACTGCGTCTCGGGCAAGCTCACCCTCTTCGAAGATGTTCTTCATGTGGCGCGAGATGGTCGACTTGTCCTTGTCGAACAGCTCGGCGATTTCCTTCTGGGGCATCCAAAGCGTTTCGTTCATGTAGCGTACCTGCACCGGCACGTTTGTCCCCTCGGACTGGTACAGGACGATCTCGGCCTGGATAGGGTCTTCCATATATCTACCTTTCCGTTGAATGCCTACGCGGACCTTACTTGATCCGCTTCCAGCCCTTCGCCTTCAGGCGCTGCAGCCTGAGCTTGGGACAGCTCGGCCTGGTCGCGTGCCGTCTCCAAGATCTTCGAGCGCCTCTTCTCGGTGCTCTGCCGGTAGCAGGTGATCAGCTCGCCCTCCGCGCCTGCCGGCGCCGTCGGCTTGCCCTCAGGATGCTCCTCGTACCATCCGAGCAGGTCGTTGGGGTCGGTGTTGAATACTTCGCAGAGCGCACCTACGAGCTCTGCGTTCGGATAGCTCTCCTCGCGCTCCCAAGACTGAATAGTTCGGAATGACTTGCCGACTTTTTGTGCTAGCTCCTTTTGGTTTAGCCCCTGGGCTTCTCGGCGCTCTCTTAGACGAAGGTTCATCCTTACTCCTTTCTTTACGTTAAGTAAATAGTAAACAAAAAAATGTCTTTACACAAAAAAATGTTGCTCATTTGATTAACAGGGAGCATAAAACTATTCATATTGAAATTCGACAGACAGAAAAACGTCTCAAAGGAGGAACGAATGGACTTCAGTGAGGAGCTGGCGGGGATATCCGCGCCGCACGCGCCCGAGCTGACCTTTCTCAGGCTGAGGTCGCTTCCAAAGTAGGAATGAACGTCAGCACTTTCGCGAAGTACGAGAGTGGCGATTACATACCTGGAGCCGACAAGCTCTTGGCTATCTCGCAGGTTCTTGCTTGTCCGCCCAACGACCTGATGGGCTGGAACACGGACGAGGCCGCATAGGGATGGAGGAAGAGGAATGACTGGAAGGAGCTACAAGCTGCCCGACGACATCACGGCCCTGGGCGGCATGGTGATCTTTGTGTTAATAAACACGGATATTTGGGGTGCACGTCCACGTGGCTTTCGTATCCCCAAATTATCCCAAGTGCATGTGCTAACCCGTTTTTACGCGCTTGTGCCGTTGTTGCCGTACTTAAACCCGCAGGTAAGCAGTGTGTTCGATTTTGTCGTTCTTACTGGTCAGTACTGCCACAATTAGACCCCAAAACAGTCCCCAGATGTTACAGATCGAGACAGAAGAATCTCTCCCCGGCTTCAATCTCAATCTGTAACAACTGGAAGCCAAATCCTCAGCTTACTGTTACAGATCGAGACAAAACTTCAACGTGGTAGCCGGCAGACGAGGTTGTCGACGTTGCCGGGGTCTCCCCTCACCTGCCGTTGGCGGGTGTTGCGGGGCTGTTCGCCGCATTGCCGCTGCGCTGGGGGTGTGTAGACCGTAGGATAGTCTTATTGACAGCCTGTCAACTCGTCTGGGAGGCACTGTGACAGAAACGTTTGATATCGCTATCGTGGGCGCGGGCATCACGGGATGCGCCATCGCGCGGCAGCTCGCACGCTATGACCTGTCCATCTGCGTGGTCGAGGCGGCCAACGACATCGCCCTGGGCGCATCGAAGGCAAATGGCGGCCTGGTGCACGCCGGCTACGATCCGGCGCCGGGAACCGTAAAGGCACAGGTCAACGCCCGTGGTTGCGAGTTGTACGGTACGTGGGCACAGGAACTGGGCTTTCTGTTCTGCCGCACCGGGTCAATGGTGTTGGGCTTTAACGACGAGGACCGTGCGCATCTGGAGCAGCTACGTTGCAACGGCCTTGCCAATGGCGTGCCCGAGCTGTCGATCGTCGGACCCGACCACATCCACGAATTAGAGTCGCGCGCCAATGCCGATGCAACGTGCGCGTTGTGGTGCCCCTCGACTGGCTTTGTCGACCCGTTTGAGGTTGCCATCGCCGCGCTGGAGAACGCCGTGGCCAACGGGGTGACGTTTATGCGGTCCGCGCCGGTGGAAGCGATTGAAGTCGCGGGCTCGGGCGACGACGCGCGCTTTACGCTGGCGACGCCCGTCGGCGATGTGCGCTGCCGCTACCTGATCAATGCCGCGGGCAACGGCGCCGCGGACATCTCGCATATGGCGGGCGCCGAGGAGTTCCAGATGGTCTGGCGTCAGGGCAACATCGTGGTGCTGGACAAGGAGCCGCGCACGCTCATGCCGCTCTACCCCGTGCCGACGCCGGTGTCGAAAGGCGTTATCGTGACGGGCACCGTGCATGGCAACACCGTGATCACCGCCACGGCTGCCGTGCGCGAGCCGGGCGACACGCAGACCTATGCAAGCGATGTGAACGCGCTGCTGACCGGCGCGCGCAAGCTGGTGCCCGATCTGGATACGCGCCGCGTGGTGCGCGCATTTGCCGGCGGGCGTCCGGTCATTCAGGGAACGAACGACTTCTTTATTGGACAGTCGGCCGTGATGCCGGGGCTTTTCCAGGCGGCGGGTATTCAGTCGCCGGGTGTGGCAAGCGCGCCGGCCATTGCCGAGCGCATGGAGCTTGTGATGCGTGAGGCGGGCGTGGAGCTGCACGAGCGGGCGGACTGGAACCCAATTCGCCGCGCGCCGGACGACTTTGACCGCGCGTCGCTGGCGCGCAAGGAGGAGCTGATCGAGTCAGATCCCGCGTGGGGACAGATTGTCTGCCGCTGCGAGACGGTGCCCGAGGCCGAGATTGTGGCCGCGATTCGGCGCCGCCCGGGCGCGCTTTCGGTCGAGGGTGTTAAGCGCCGCTGCCGCGCCGGCATGGGTCGGTGTCAGAGTGGTTTTTGCCAGAGCCGCGTGGTTGCGATCCTGGCGCGCGAGCTGGGCTGCGACCCCAGCGAGGTGCTGCTGGAGGATGCCGGCTCCTGGCTGGTCGAGGGACCTTTGAAGGGGGTGCGCTAGGATGGCGGAATTCAAATCGAGCGCGATTGATTGCGGCGTCGTAGAAGCCGTACAAACGCAAGCCTTCGACGTGGTCGTTATCGGCGGGGGGGCTGCCGGGCTGGCGGGGGGGGGGCTGCCCCATGAGCGTG
>UQXC01000069.1 GCA_900544995.1 uncultured Collinsella sp.
CCAGGATGATCGGCCGTCCCCCCGGCGGCCGCTACCGCCGCAGTGTCGGCTCCCGAGCATCAAAACGGCGATGTTTCCCGTGAAACCATGCCCGCCGTCTCGGCGTCGGCAGCCCCCATGCCCGCTGCCACACACATGCCTATCGCGCACGACGCAACACCGGGCGAGGATTCGGGCATCGCAATCAAAAACACGCTTTCGGCCGACGATTTCCGCCGCATGATGAACCAGATGAAAGGCGGTGCGCCCGAAAAGAGTGCAAAACCAGCCTCTACATCGCCCACGAGTGCCCCCGCAGCTGCGGCGCCGGCCGAGCAAAACGCTGACGGCGCACCCCTCGCGGCCAACTCGAAATTCACCTTCGAAAACTTTGTCTACGGCCCCGAAAACAGCCATGCCTATCGCTCGGCGCTCAAGTTTGCCGCGCTCGCGGACGAACGCGGCACATGCACATCCCTGTTCATCTATGGCAAATCGGGGCTGGGCAAGACCCATCTGCTGCTCGCCATCAAAAACGAGCTCGCCGAAAAGTCGCCCGAGATCAAGGTGAAGTACGCCAACTCGCAGGCATACCTCGATGACCTGATGACGGAGTTCGACCGCCAAAAGAAAAGCAACGCCCCCATCATGCAGGCATACCATGGCGTGGATGTGCTCATTATCGACGACATTCAAAACATCATCGGCAAGCGCGCGAGCGTGGACTACTTCTTCCAGCTCATGGACGAGTTTATCCGCAACAACAAAAAAGTCGTCATCGCAGCCGACCGCGCACCCAAAGACCTGAGCATGGACGAACGCCTTACCAGCCGTTTTAACGCCGGTATGCTCTGTTTGGTGGCAGAGCCCAGCTACGAGATGAAATACAAAATCTTGCAGCGCTACTACGAGAACACGATAGCCGCCGCACCCGAGGCGGGTGACGACTCGCTGTTGGCGGCCTACGGCGGCGATGGCGGGCACCTGACCGACGAGCACTTTAAGCACATGGCGGAGGTGTCGGGAACCAACATTCGCGAACTCGAGAGCTTTTGCGAACGCTGTGCCGGCGAGGCGGGAGACCGCGAACGCGAGGGCAGCGAGCTCAGCTTCGACGACATCGACGCCATCGCAAGCCAGTACTTCGACACGTCGGCCAAGAAGATCAACGTGCAGACGGTCCAGTCTGTCATCGAGGAGCAATACGGCGTGACGCACGAGGAGCTCATCGGCCCGCGCCGCAACGCCAACATTGCCAAAGCCCGCCACATCGCCATCTATCTGGCCATCGAGATGTGCGAGATGACGACTACGGCGGTGGGCGCGGAGTTTGGCAACCGCAACCACTCAACCGTCAGCACGAGCTATAAAAAGGTTCAGAAGATGATTCAGGAAGACCGCACCGTAACCGAGGATCTCAAATCGCTACGAGATAAAATTACACTGCGTTCGTAGGGAAATAGAGACACCTGTTGAAAACTTGTCGAAACGCCGGGCATAACGTGTCTAAAACTCACCCCAAGGCGACGAAAAGTTTTCCGCAGGTTTTGAACGTGGAAAACACGGTCGGTTGCGCACAGGATGCTGTCGATTCTCTTTTTGGAGTTGACCAGCGCTTTTGGGAGTAATCAACAGTTTCGTCAGTGCTATTACTATTATTAAGATATTTATATCTATAGAAAGGTATTAAAAGATGAAGTTCACCGTCAGCCAAAGCTCGCTCACGCAAGCCATCGGCGTCGTTATGAAAGGCGTCGCTTCGGCATCTACCCTTCCCATCCTGTCGGGCGTGCTCGTTAAGGCGCAGGACGGCATCTTGGAATTCCAAACCTCTAACTACACCATCTCGATTCGTCATCGCATTGCCGCGCATGTCGAAGAAGAGGGCGAGATGGTTATCCCCTGTAAGATGCTCTCCAACATCACCAAGACCCTCCCCGATGCCCCGGTCACCTTTGAGCTGTCCGAGCGTCAGGTGCTGATTGGTTGCGAGAAGAGCTCGTTCCGCCTGAACACGCTCGATGCCAATGACTTCCCCGAGTTTCCGGCCTATGCCATCGAGAGCGCCGTGGAACTGCCGACCGATATCTTGTCCGAAATGGTCGGCCGCGTGTGGCGCGTCACCTCGACCGACAAGGCCCGCCCCATCCTGGGTGGCGTGCACATGAAGGTCGAGAACAACACCGTGCGCCTGGTGGCGACCGATTCCTTCCGCTTGGCCGTGTGCGATACGCAGGTCGAGACCTCGACCCTCGAGGGCTCCTTTGAGCTCAACGTTCCGGCTGACGCCTTTAACGACGCGCTGAACATCATGGCCAGCCAGGCGACCATCATGATCGGGGCTACCGACACCCAGGTCGTCTTTGAGGCCGGCAACACCACCTACGTGTCGCGCCGCATCGAGGGCGTGTACCCCAACTACAAGCAGCTCATCCCCGATTCGTGCGTGACGAGCGTCAAGATCGACGTCGCCGCCTTTAACGCCGCCCTCAAGCGCGTGGCCGTTATCGCGAGTGCCAACCCCGCCGTCAAGTTCGAGATCGATGTCGAGAACGGGCAGATGGGCCTGTCCTCCATTTCCAATGACCAGGACCTTGCACAGGAGACGATCGATGTCGAGGCCGAGGGCGAGTCGGGCACCATCGCTTTCAACTACCACTACATCTTCGGCTGCCTCAATGCCCTGTCCAAGGAGAAGGAGATCACGCTGGAGCTCAAGAGCTACTCGCAGGCGGGCATCTTCAAGTCCTACGACAAGATCAACTACCTGTACCTGGTCATGCCGGTCCGCATCTAGCGCTGCGCCATGACCATATTCGCCCGCGATCTTTCCGTCGCGCACTACCGCAGCTTCGATAGCTGTCGCCTTGCCCTGGATGAGGGCGTGACGATACTTGCGGGACCCAACGCGGCGGGAAAGACCAATCTCATAGAGGCACTGCAGCTGCTGACGAGCGGCGCCTCGTTTAGGCATCCGACCGCAGCCGAGCTTGTCCATGACGGCGTGGGCTCGTGCAAGGTCGAGCTGAGGCTCGAGGGCGACGGCCGCGTGCTTGATATGGGATTGAACGCGGAGGACGGTAAGCGCTCGTTTAGCCGCAACGGCAAGAGATGTTCTGCCGCCGGTGTGCGCGGGGTTCTGCCGAGCGTGCTGTTTTGTCCCGACCATCTGGACATGGTTAAGCGAGGCGCCAGTGTGCGCCGCGCCGCCCTCGATGACTTTGGCATGCAACTGAGCGCACGCTATGCCGATCTTGCGAGCACCTATGGGCGCTGCGTGACCCAGCGTAACGCCTTGCTCAAGGAGACCTGGTGCTGCCGCGAGATGCTCGGCGCGTGGAACGATTCGATTGCCCGCGCGGGCTCGGCCCTGCTCGTGCACCGGTTGGCCCTGCTCGACCGGCTGGCGGGCCATGTGCACACTGCCTACGGGCAAGTGGCGTCCGGCGAGGCTGCCAACGTGACCTATACGTCCACACTGGGGGATTTGCCCCAGGTCGAGGATCGCGAGGAGCTGAAGGGCTGGGCGTACGAGCGCATGCTTGCTGCCCTTGATGAGCACGCCGACGAGGAAATTCGCCGCGGCGTGACGTTGGTGGGACCGCATCGCGATGAGATTGAGTTTACCGTGGCGGGTCGCTCCGCCCGCTCGTTTGCCAGCCAAGGCCAGCAGCGAACGTTGGTGCTGGCCTGGAAGGTGGCGGAGGTGGCCGTGGCTCGCGATGTCTTGGGCACCGCCCCACTGCTGCTTTTGGACGACGTGATGAGCGAGCTCGATGGCGGGCGTCGCGGTGCTTTCCTGCGGCTGATCGGCGATGATATCCAGACGGTCATAACCACGACCAACCTGGGGTATTTTACCGATGACCTGCTTGATCGAGCCAAGGTGGTGAGCATGGGTGAGACGTGCTAATTACGAGCGCGAGAGCGAAACGGTCGCCTTCAGTGGGTTTTTGAACGCAGAGCGCCAGCGCATCCTGGCGGCCGCGACACCTGAGCGCCGCGCGCAGATGGAGGCTGCCGAGGAGTCGCGCGCGGTCTATCGCGCGTGGAACGCGGTGTGCTCGGGCACGCGCGAGGGACGGCATGTGACGGGCCTACGCTACCTGCCCGAGTCCAATGAGCTGCTGGTATATCTCGATTCGCCCTCGTGGACGCAGGAAATGACGCTGTTGCGCGAGATCATCCGCGCACGCATGGAGCGCGCCGGTGCGCATGTGGACGGCCTGGTGTTCAAAACCACCGCGCCCGGTCACACGCCGCCCGCTGCCAAGGAGCGCCTGCGCCCGGCGACGACCGAGCGCCCGCCGGCCCCGCACGCCGACCTAAGTGAGGCCGAGCGCACCGAGATCGAGCGCCAAGTGGCACTCATCGAGGACCAAAAACTGCGCGAGGCCCTCGAGAACGCCATGAGAGCCAGTGCCGAGTGGGCCAAGGGCGTGCAAAGCAAAAAAGAGCCTTAAATCGCATCTGGTGGCCTTGTAGAGCCAAATACCCTCGTTCCCGAGGGTATTTTTTTACGATAAACTAGTAAGGCTGTACACATTTTCTTGACTGAAGGAGGACGTGTGGCAAACGAAAACGATTACGATGGCGGCGAGATTAAGATTCTCGAAGGTCTCGAGGCCGTTCGTAAGCGCCCGGGCATGTATATCGGCTCGACGAGCGCCAGCGGTTTGCATCACCTGGTGTGGGAGATCGTTGACAACTCCGTCGACGAGGCCATGGCCGGTTTCTGCACCGAGATCCAGGTGACGGTCCACGCCGACAACTCCATCACGGTCGTCGACAACGGGCGCGGCATCCCCGTCGACGAGCACCCTGTTAAAAAGATCCCGACGCTCGAGGTCGTCATGACGATCTTGCACGCCGGTGGTAAGTTCGATAACTCGGCCTATAAGGTCTCGGGCGGCCTGCACGGCGTTGGCATCTCCGTCGTCAACGCACTGTCCAAGCGCGTGGTCGTTCAGGTTCGTCGCGACGGCAACACCTACGAGATGGAGTTCTCGCGCGGCAAGACCGTCAAGAAGATGGAGGTCGTGGGCACCTCGGATTCGACGGGCACCACCGTCACCTTCTGGCCCGACGATGAGATCTTCGAGACCTGCATCTACGATTTCGATACGCTGCACAACCGTCTGCAGGAGACGGCGTTCCTCAATAAGAACCTCAAAATCGTGCTGACCGACGAGCGCGAGGCGACTCCCCACGTGGAGGAGTTTTGCTACGAGGGCGGTATCATCGACTTCGTCAAGTTCCTCAACGAGGGCAAGGACGTCCCCGAGGCCTTTAAGGAGCCTATCTACATCGAGGGCAAATCGGACCCGGACGCACCTGTGGCCAAGATGGGCGAGGTCGAGGTTTCCCTGCAGTGGAATAGCGGTTACGGCGAGAACGTCATGTCGTTTGCCAACGACATCTACACCCCCGAGGGCGGCATGCACCTTGAGGGCTTCCGCACCGCGCTCACCCGCGTGATCAACGACTACGCGCGCAAACAGAACCTGCTCAAGGAAAAAGACGCCAACCTGACCGGCGACGATGTACGCGAGGGCCTTTCGGCCGTTATCTCGGTCAAGCTGCCCGATCCGCAGTTTGAGGGCCAGACCAAGGCCAAGCTCGGCAGCTCCTATATGCGCGCGCTGACGCTCAAGATTGTGACCGACGGCCTTGCCGATTACCTCGAGGAGCATCCCAAGCCCGCTCGCGAGATCGTCAAGAAGGCACAGCAGGCCTGCAAGGCGCGCAATGCCGCCCGCAAGGCGCGCGAGGCGACCCGCCGCAAGAGCTTGCTCGAGACGGCGTCCCTGCCCGGTAAACTCGCCGACTGCTCGGTGCGCGATGCCGAGCTGACCGAGCTCTTCATCGTAGAGGGCGACTCGGCAGGCGGTTCGGCCAAGGACGGCCGTCGCCGAGACATCCAGGCGATTCTGCCCCTGCGCGGCAAGATTTTGAACGTCGAACGCGTTGGTGACCATCGCGCGTTCTCGAGTGACACCATCCAGTCGCTGATTACCGCGATCGGCTGCGGCGTCACGACGAGTGCCGGCGACGGCGGCGACTTTGATATCACCAAGGCGCGCTACCACAAGATCATCATCATGACCGATGCAGACGTCGACGGTGCGCATATCCGCATCCTGCTGCTGACGTTCTTCTACAAGTACATGCGTCCGCTGATCGATGCCGGCTACGTCTATGTTGCCTGTCCGCCCATCTTTGGCATTAAGGTGCGCAACAAGATCCACTACGTGTATCCCAACGGCCGCCAGCCCGAAGACGAGATCCTGCGCGACACTATCCAGAGCCTGGGCCTGAACCCCGACGATAACGACGAGGACGGCAAGGCCAAGGACGGCAAGATCACCAAAAAGCGCAAGGGCTATACCGTCCAGCGCTACAAGGGCCTGGGCGAGATGGACCCCAAGCAGCTTGCCTCGACGACGATGGACCCCAAGACCCGCATCCTGCAGCGCGTGTCGATCGAGGATGCCGTGGTGGCGGACCGCGCCGTGCGCGAGCTGATGGGTTCCGAGGTCGGCTATCGCCGCGAGTACATTGAAAAACATGCGCATGACGCGCGTTTCCTTGATGCTTAAGAGGAGGTAACGTGGCAGACGATATCAACAATAACGGGGGTATGGACGAGGCCGGCGATGCCGGTATGCCCGATGATCTGAAGCGCCTGCTTGCCCGTGCTGAGCAGGGCGAGGACGGCGACCCGGACGCCTATAACCCCGATGCCGATGATGATGAGGAAGAAGACGACGCCGAGCTCGAGGAGAGCTTTGGCGAAGTCGACCGTGGCGCCTCGGCCGGTGAGGATATCAACGGCGGTCAGCTCCAGATTTCGGAGTTCGGTCGCGAGATGAAGCAGTCGTTCATCGAGTATTCGATGTCGGTTATCACGGCGCGCGCCCTGCCGGACGTGCGCGACGGCTTAAAGCCGGTGCACCGCCGCATCCTGTACGCGATGAACGAGAGCGGCATCTACCCCAACCGCCCACACAAGAAGTCGGCCTGGACGGTCGGCGAAGTTATCGGTAAGTACCATCCGCACGGCGATTCCGCGGTCTATGAGGCCATGGTCCGCCTGGCGCAGTGGTTCTCCATGCGTACGCCGCTCATCGACGGCCACGGCAACTTTGGCAACATCGACGGCGACGGCGCGGCGGCCATGCGTTACACCGAGAGCCGCCTGGCAAAGCCCGCCATGGAACTGTTGCGTGACTTGCAGAAGGATACCGTCGACTGGCAGCCCAACTACGACGAATCGCTCGCCGAGCCCGTGGCACTGCCTGCGCGCTTCCCCAACCTGCTGGTCAACGGTAGCCAGGGCATCGCCGTCGGCATGGCCACCAACATCGCCCCGCATAACCTCACCGAGGCGATCGAGGCCACCTGCTACCTGATCGACAACCCCGACGCCACCGTCGACGAGCTCATGCAGATTATGCCCGGTCCGGACTTCCCCACCGGCGCCATCATCATGGGCAGCGCCGGCATTAAGCAGAGCTACGAGACTGGCCGAGGCTCCATTACCGTGCGTGCCAAGGCACACGTGGAGTCCACCAAGACCGGCCGCAGCCGCCTGGTCTTTACCGAGATTCCCTACATGGTCAACAAGGGCACCCTGCAGGAGAAGATCGCCCAGCTCGTCAACGACAAGCGCATCGAGGGCATCTCGGATATGCGCGATGAGTCCAACCAGAAGGGCATCCGTCTGGTCATCGAGCTCAAGAAGGGCGTCATTCCGCAGGTCGTGCTCAACAACCTGTATAAGTACACCTCGCTGCAGACGACCTTTGGCGCCAACAACCTGGCGCTCGTCAACGGCGTTCCCAAATGCCTGAGCCTGCGCGAGATGCTGCAGCACTACATTGACCACCAGGTCGACGTCGTCACTCGCCGCACCCGCTTTGACCTTAAGAAGGCCCAGGCCCGCGCGCATATCCTCGAGGGCTACCTGATGGCCCTCGACCATATCGACGAGGTCATTAGCATCATCCGCTCCTCGCAGACCGACTCCGAGGCCAGCAGCCGCCTGATCGAGCGCTTTGGCTTTACGCCCGAGCAGACCACGGCCATCCTCGAGATGAAGTTGCGCCGCCTGACCGGCCTGGAGCGCGACAAGATTCAGGAAGAGCTGGACGGCTTGCGCCGCGCCATCGCCTACTACGAGGACCTACTGGCGCATGAGGAGAAGATCCTGGGCGTCATCAAGGAAGAGATGCGCGAGATCTCCAAGAAGTTCGGCGACAAGCGCCGCACCGAGATCAGCCAGGTTGAGAAGGACCTGGATGTCGAGGACCTCATCGCCGACGAGGATATGGTCGTGACCATCACCCATACCGGCTACGTTAAGCGTATCCCGGTGGCTGCCTACCGTGCCCAGAAACGCGGTGGCAAGGGCGTGTCGGGCGTCAACCTCAAAGAGGATGACGTCATCGACGAGATGTTCATCGCGTCCACGCATGAGTACGTGCTGTTCTTCTCGAGCAAGGGCAAGGTCTATCGCCTGAAGGTGCACGAGCTGCCGGTGGGTACGCGCCAGGCGCGCGGTACCGCGATCGTCAACCTGCTGCCCTTTGAGGAGGGCGAGAAGATCGCGAGCGTCATCAGTTGCCGCGAGTTCCCGGCCGACGAGTACCTGATGTTTGCCACCAAGAGTGGCATGGTCAAGAAGACCGTGATGAGCGCTTACGACCGTAGCCGCCATGATGGCCTGATCGCTATCAACCTGCGTGACGACGACGCGCTGCTGAACGTACGCCGCGTGCGCGAGGGTGACAAGATCATCCTGGCCACCACTGCGGGCAAGGCGATCATGTTCTCCGAGGAGCAGGTGCGCGCCACCGGCCGCGATACCAGCGGCGTTCGCGGTATCGGTATGAAGGACGGCGTGAGCGTTCTGGGCATGGAGGTCACTAACGGCAACGGTGATCTGTTCGTCATCACCGAGCGCGGTTACGGCAAACGCACGCCGGTCGCGGATTACCCGGAGCAGAATCGCGGCGGCCAGGGCGTCTACACCATCCAAATGACCGAGCGTAAGGGTAACCTCGCGGCCATGAAGACGGTGGGCCCGCAGCACGAGCTGTTCATCGTGACGGAGGGCGCGACGGTCATTCGCGTCAAAACCGACGAGATCAGCCAAACCGGTCGCGCCACCCAGGGCGTCAAGATGATGACCGTCGACGACAACGACCGCATCTGCGCCGTAGCCCGCATGACGGCCGCCAAGGAGAAGCCCGAGGGCGAAGGTGTCGAGGCCGCAGCCGATACCGAAGAAGCCCCAGTCGACCTAGGCGACGGCAACGACATGCCAG
>UQXC01000070.1 GCA_900544995.1 uncultured Collinsella sp.
GTTGGGTTTTCCCCGCCCCCCCCCCCCCGGCCGCGCGATACGCCCAGCCAATATAGAAAGTGCCAGCCGGATCGTCCTCAGTGCCGCCGCCGGGACCGGCATAACCCGTGGCGCTCACTGCGATATCGCTCTGGTACAGCTCCAGCGAACCCACCGCCATCTCGCGCGCGGTCTGATGCGACACCGCGGTATAGCGGTCGAGCGTCTCCTGCTCAACACCCAGCACGCGATGTTTGATCTCATCGCAGTAGGTCACCGCACCGCCACGCAGCACCGCCGAGGCGCCCGGGATATCCGCAATCGTCGAGGCGATCATACCCGCCGTCAGCGACTCAGCCGTCGAGACCGTCACGCCCCGAGCGCTCGCGCGCTCGACAATATCGCGTGCGAGCTCTTCGTTATGCGCGGCAATCTGCTCAAATGATTCCGTCATGCCCACCAGGACCTAGACCGAAAAGACGATCTTGCGGCAGTTCCAGAAGTACTGGGCGCCCGAGATAACGGTCAAGACAACGGCAACGGCGTACAGGAAGCGCGACACCGAGTAGATGCCGAGCGTCAGGGCCACCGGGCCAAGGTGCAAGCCGGCCATCGCAAAAACGCACAGGTAACCGCAGATGGAGACCATCGTGGTTGCCGTCTTGTACTTGCCGAGCTTATCGGCCGCAACGACCACACCGGCCGCACTCGCAACCATGCGAAGGGCGCTCACCAGAAGCTCACGGAACAGGATAATGAACACGGACCACACGGTCACCGCGCCAAAATCCAAGAACAGCAGCAGGGCCGAGAACACGAGCAGCTTATCGGCGATGGGGTCCAAGAATTTACCGAAGTCGGTGATCTCGTTGCGCGAACGCGCCAGATAACCGTCGACCTTATCGGTGCACGACAGGATCACGTACAGAATGAAGGCAGCGGCGGCGAGCGGGCCGTCGAAGGTGCTCCAATCCGTACCGGCAACACTCGTGTGAGAAAGCGCCGACACGATCATGAACACCGGGATAAAGACGATGCGAACGCACGTCACGATGTTGGCGGGCGTCCAAACACTCGTCAGTTCCTTATTGCTCTCGTTAGCCACGACGCTCTCCTACTCCACAACATGACCGATAAGCTCATAGCAGAAGCTATCGGTAAACTCGACAGTCAGAATATCGCCCACGGACGCCTCGCTAGCGTCCAGATGCACCGCGCCATCGGAATCGGGCGCCTGGAACCAGGCATGGCCGATCAGCTCGGCGCCGTCCTCGGTCTCTTCGATACCGTCGACGATCACCTGGGCGCGCTCGCCCACATGTGCGGCGGTAGCGGCAAAACCGAGCGACTCGGCCAGGTCCATGGCCTCCTGGGCGCGCTCGAGCTTAACCTCTTCGTCGACCTGGCCCTCCATCTTAGCGGCCAGGCTGCCCTCCTCCTGCGAGTAGGCAAAGACGCTCGTATAGTCAAACCCGACGGTGTCCATAAAGTCGATAAGATCGCGGAACTCGTCGTCGGTCTCGGTCGGAAAGCCGACCATAGCCGTGGAGCGAATCACGATGCCGGGGATGCGCTCACGCAGATCGCGGAACAGGTCCTCGAGCTCCCGGCGCGAACCAGAACGGCGCATAGCCTTGAGGATGCGCGCGTCGCAGTGCTGCACGGGGATATCGATATAGGGCAGCACCTCGGGCGTATCGCGAATCGTATCGATAAGCTCATCGGTCATGCCCTCGGGCTGCAGATAGAGCACGCGGACCCAGACGTTTTGCGGGCGCACGGCCTCGGCGACGGCACGCAGCAGCTGCGCCAGATTGCGCGGCGAGCCCTCGGCGACATCCTCGTCAGCAAAGTCGGTACCCCAAATACCCGTGTCCTGGCCGATCAGCACGATCTCGCGCACACCGCCGGCAACCAGGTCGCGCACCTCGGAGATAATGCTCTCGGCATTGCGCGAATGATAGCGACCGCGAATATAGGGGATCATGCAGAAGCTGCAAAAACGATTGCAGCCATCGGAAATCTTGACGTAGGCGACAGCGCCCTCGACAGTACGCTTGACCTGAGGGATATAGGCCGCGATTTCACGCTCGACACCCAACACGCCATCGATGACCGCCACAATGCCGTCCTCCTCGTCGGCCTTCACAAAGGCAGCGACCTCGGGCAGCTCGTCAGGCAGGTCGTCGCCATAGCGCGACGGCACGCAGCCGCACATGACGATGGGGCAAGAACGAACGCCGTCCTGAACCTCGTTGGCGAGCTCGAGCGTGGTCTCGATGCTCTCGGACGTTGCGGAGGCGAGGAACGAGCATGTATTGACGATGGCGATATCGGCATCCTGCGGGTCGAATGCTTCCTCGTAGCCTGCGGCGGTCAAAAGAGAACGCATGCGGTCGGTGTCAACCTCGTTCTTAGCGCACCCGAGGGTGATGTAGAGCACGGAGCCCAACGGTGTATCCATGTTGGAAAGCGGTCCTTTCGAATAATATTAGCGGTAGTTGGTGAACTGAAGCGGCTGGCCGTAGTCCTGGTCGCGCAGGAACTGGATCACAGTCTGCAACGCGTCCTTCGAAGCAGAGGAAACACGCAGCTTATCGGCCTCGATGGTCACCTTGACCTTGAGCTTTTGGTCCTTGATGTCCTTGTTGATCTTCTTGGCGGTCGCCTGGTCGATACCCTCGACGATATGGCCGAGCACGCGCACGGTGCCGCCCGATGCCGCCTGCGGAGCATCCCACGAGACAGCCTTGAGGTCGATGCCGCGCTTGATGAGCTTGGAGCTCAGCACGTCGATAATCTGCTTGGAGACAAAGTCGGCCGGGGCGTTGATCGTAAAGAGCTTGTCGCCCTTCGAAAGCTCGATCGTGGCCCCGGAATCCTTAAGGTCATAGCGCTGGGAAATCTCGCGCGTGGTCTGCTGGAAGGCGTTGTCGACCTCTTGCATGTTGACCTCGGACACGACGTCGAAGCTGGAATCTTTAGCCATGATGTTTCCTTTCGCGTACGAGCGGCTTAGTAGCTATCGTACGAATAGTCGGTAGAATCGGTGGGCGTCTGACCGTCAGTTGAGGTATCGGCGCCATCCGTGGACTGGGCATCGGTACCGTCGGTGGTATCGGTACCATCGGTGGTGTCGGTACCATCAGAACTTTCACCATTCTCGGAATCAGACGTCTCCTTCTTGGGAACGGTGATCGTCACACGCGCCACGCCCGAGGTCTTGGTATCGTAACGGACCTTTTCACCGTTCTTGGTAACGGTGACATCGGAAGGCTTGGACGTGGTGATCTCGATCGAGGACTCGGGCGTGTACTCCTGCTCAAAGGGGCCAGTCGCCTGGGCGCCATAGACCGACTTGCCGTCGACCTTGACCTCAATCCACGCGGTCTTTCCCTTGGCAACGGAGACCTTGACCTTCGTGACCTCGTTCTCTTCCTTCTTGGCCGTCTTGGTGGCGTCCGAATCGGTCGACTCATCCGTCGCCTCATCGGTGTCTTCGTCCTCGTCGACCGTTTCGGTCTTCTTAGAAGACTTCTTGGTCGTCGTCTTGGTAGCAGTGGGCGTCTCGGGCGTGGTCTCGGGCGCCGAAGATGCGCAGCCGCGCAGAAGCACCACGATGAGCACAATCAACAGCAGCGCAACGGCACCGATGCCGGCGTAGACGATACGCGGATCGAGCCCGTTGTTTTGAGGAGTACGTGATCCGCCGCGTCCACGACTGGAACTGCTGCGGCCGCCCCCCTGAGGCATACGACCACGATTGCTATCGGAACGGCCGCGATAGCCACCCTGGCCCTGAAGGCTGTGCTGACCCGAGCGGGGCGCAAGTTCACCGCGGCCTTGATAGCCACGCTGGCCCGAACGCGGAGCCGAAGAGCGCTGGCCATACGGCTGTGATTGAGAGCGAAGACGCGGCGTCACCTGCGTGGTATCGGCATCCGCATAGCCACCGCGAGAGCGTCCCGTAGAGGCACCACGGTAACCGCGATCGGAATAGCCACCGTCGCCGTAGCCGGCACGAGGGTCACGCGCCACGCCTCGGGCAGCGGGAAGTGCACGGTCCTCGGGCATCGGCGTACTGCGGAACCGGTCACGCTGTGAGCGAATCTCCTCGCCCGAACCCGTCTCGGTAATATAACCGGCCTGCTGAGGACGCTGTCCATAGCGGGTCGAACGACCGCCCTGAACCATCAGGAAGCGCCCGTTATCGACCGAGGAACGCGAATTGACGTAGCCGGCGGCGTCCTGAAAACGACCGCCCTGCTGCGACGTCTCGCGTTCGTATGCCATCAGATCGTCAAAGTAGGCATTGACGACCTCGCGCGGATTGAGGCCCAAAAAGCGAGCATAGCTCGAAATCATGCCCTGCGCATAGCCGCGCGGCGGCATCGAAGCAAAGTTACCGGTCTCGAAAAACTCGATGATCTGCGGCCTGATTTTGATGGTGTTGGCGACTTGCTGAATGGAAAGGCCCATTCGGCGACGCTGCTCAAGCAGCATGTCACCAAAGCGTGCAGCCATCAGAATCCTCCAAACTCACGATCTTCACGTGCCATCTCGGCGTCGACAGACTCCAGCGCGGCAAGCCCCTCCTCGTCCAACAGGACCTCGCGCGGCTTGGAACCGTCGGGCGGGCCGACGACACCCTTTTCTTCCAGCATATCCATAATACGCCCGGCACGCGCATAGCCAACCTTCAGACGACGTTGCAGGCCAGATGTGGAGCCAAGCTGCGATTCCACCACAATATGGGCGGCTTCCCAAATGAGCGGATCATCGTCTTGCGGCTCGGCGACTCCGGTACGGACAATGCCGCCGCCACCCGCCATGGACATGGAAGCGGGCGCCACGGCAGACAGGATCTCCTCGTGGTAGTCGGGCTCGCTCTGCGACTTGACGAACTCGACGATCTCGTTGATTTCATCATCCGAGACAAAGCAGCCCTGGATACGGCGGGGCTTGCCCCAGTCGACCTTAGAGAACAGCATGTCGCCCAAACCGGTGAGCTTTTCGGCACCCATCTGGTCGATGATGACGCGCGAGTCGATGCCCGTGGCGACGTTAAAGGCGATGCGGTTGGTGATGTTGGCCTTGATGAGGCCCGTCACCACGTTGGAGCTCGGGCGCTGCGTGGCCACGATAAGGTGGATACCGGCGGCACGGCCCAGCTGAGCAATACGCACGATCGAGGCCTCGACATCCTTACCGGCGACCATCATCAGGTCCGAGAGCTCGTCGATGATGATGACAAGGTAGGGCATCTTTTGCGGCGGGTTATCGTAATGCTCAAACTCGCCGGCGGCCTGCTTTTCGTTGTAGGTCGAGATCTTACGCACGTTGAGACGCTCGAAGACCTTCAGGCGACGCTCCATCTCGGACACGGCCCATTGCAGAGCGCTCGCGGCCTGCTTGGGCTCGGTCACTACAGGCACGTAAAGATGCGGCAGACCGTTATAGGCCGCAAGCTCGACGCGCTTGGGGTCGACCATGATCAGGCGAACGTCCTCGGGAAGGGCGCGCATGAGCAAGGTCGTGATGATGGAGTTGATCATGACCGACTTACCGGAACCCGTGGTACCGGCGATCAGCAGGTGGGGCATCTTGGCAAGGTCGGCGACGACCGGCGTACCCTCGGCATCTCGACCGATGGCGAGCTCGAGCGGACCGCCCTTCACATAGGGAAGCACGTCGCCCAGGTTGACGTTCTGGCGCTTGCGATTGGGGATCTCGATACCCACAAGCGAGGTGCCGGGGATCGGGGCAAAGATACGCACCGACTGGGCAGCAAGCGATAGCGCGATATCGTCCTCGAGGCTCGAAATCTTGCTCACGCGCTCGCCCTCGCCAGGTTGCAGCTTAAAGGTCGTCACCGTGGGGCCGGCGATCCAGCCGACCACGCGGGCACTACGACCAAACTCAAGCAGCGTGGACTGAAGTGACTCGGCAGTCTGCTCAAGCTCCTTGTCCGAAGACGCGGCGGAAGCCGACTGCGGGTTGGCATGCAGAATCTCAAGTGGCGGAAGTTTGAGGCCGTCCTCTTCTTCGCCCTCGTTATCTGCGGCGCCGCCGTCCGCTCCCCCATCGCTAGCCGCAGCCGATTCGACAGCACTCAAGGCAGGCGCATCGGCAACCTTGGGATGCTTCAAGAAGTCGGGGATCTGAGGTGCTGCCGAGACAGGATTCACGGCAAACGGCGGCTCGGACTCGTCGATCTTATCGGGGTCGTCTTCCATCGAAAGCTGACCGGTTACCTGGTCGCGCTTTGCATGGCGACGCGGCAGCAAAGTTGTCTTTGCGGTCTCAATCGGAGCCTCGTCGTCCTCGTCATCGCCCTCGGTGAGCTCAATCTCGCTCTCGGACCAAGACGGGTCGGGCTCACTCGTATTGAGTTTGGGCGCAGCCTTGCCCTTCTTGGCATGGCGGCGCGGCAACAGCGTCGTCTTAGCGCGCTCAGCTTCCACAGCATCGGACACGTCGACAAACGGATCCTCGTCCTCGTCGTCATCGTCCAAAACCGGGTCCACATCGTTGCCCATGACCGTGGTCACGGCAACATCGGAGCCCTTTTGACGAAGAATGCTCAGGTGAGGACGGGCAACGCCAGGCACCGACAGGGCCTCATCGTCACCCCACGGACTCGCGTTAACATCGGCACGACGGCGCTCGGCAAAATCGGCCGCACGGTCGCGAGCAGAGCGCAAAACGCCGCCCACCGAAAAGCCGATGATGACCAGGCCCACGACGACAAGGCCCAACAGGACCACCATCGCGATAGGCTTACCCAGGGCATTCTGCAGCGCACTCGCAATAAACGCACCAATGTAGCCACCCGAGGCGGACAGATTTTGCGGCGTGAACATAAGGTCGCACGAGTCGCTCGTACCTGGCACCATCAACGAAAGAATGGAGACGACGGCGATAAAGACCACGGCGCCGCCCGCAACAGAGCGCGCGTTGAGCGGCGAGTCCTCGCCTAAAAAGAGCGTGGCGGCAAACAGCAAAATGACGATCGGCAGCACGTAGGCGCCCAGACCAAAGCCCAAGTGGTAGAAACCGGCAACCGCAGCCGTAACGGGCGCAGTCGCCGGCGAAATCACGGCAATAAAGGACGCAATCGCCAAAACGGCAATGACCACGCCGGCGATATCGCGGTTGGCCGAGGGCTCGACCAAGGGCTCGAAATCATCGAACTCGGACTCGTGGCCCTTATTGGCACGCAGATGGGAACCGGCACCCTTAGCAGATGCCGGTTGGTTGTTGGCCTTATTGCCTTTGGCGTTTTGTGCAGATCCGCGCGCCAAACTAAACCTCCATGACGACCGGGATGATCATCGGACGAGTGCGCGTACGGCTCCAGATAAAGTTGGAGAGCGAGTCGCGCACGGCCTTGCGAATGGCATCGGAACCGCTGCTCGTAAAGCTGAACTTGCCCTTCTCGATCGTCTTCATAATGGACGCGGAGGCATCCTCGGAGAACTGGTCGTCGATGGCAAACGAGACGCCGCGGCCCGAGAACTCGATGGCCTCGATCTTCTTGTGCTTGAGCGAGACGATGGCAACAGCGGTAACCATACCGTCGTTGGCGAGCTTCTGACGATCACGCAAGACGATGGGGTCGGTATCGCCGATGCGCAGGCCGTCGACGTAAACGACGCCGGACTCGACGGGCGTACCGCGCTTAACGATACCGCCGCGCATCTCGAGCGTATCGCCGTTGTCGAGGATAAAGATATGATCGTCCTTGAGACCCATCTTGCGGGCCAGCTGGGCATGGGCGCGCAGATGCACGGCTTCACCGTGAACCGGCATAAAGTACGTGGGCTTGGCCATGGCCATCAGGAGCTTGAGCTCCTCCTGGCTACCGTGACCGGAAACGTGAACGAGAGCGCGGTTCTTATCCCACACGTCGCAGCCGAGCTTGGCCAGGCTGTTGACGACCTGCTGGACGGCTTTCTCATTGCCGGGAACAGGAGTTGCCGAGAGGATAACGGTATCGCCCTCGTGGATGGAGAGCGTCTTGTGCTCGCCATTGGCCATGCGGGACAGGGCCGACAGCGGCTCGCCCTGCGAACCGGTGCACATGACGACAATCTTGTCGTCAGGCAGGTTATCAATGTCAAAGGCATCGATGATATCGGCGTCGTCGATGTTGAGGTAGCCAAGCTCGCGCGCCACGCGGGTGTTAGTGAGCATGGAGCGACCGGTCACAACGACCTTACGGCCGCACTTGCGGGCAGCATCGCAGATCTGCTGCAAACGATGGATGTGGCTCGAGAACGACGCGACGAACACGCGGCCCGGAGCATTCTTGATGGCATGCAGCAGGTTGGGACCAACCTCGGCCTCGGACTTGGTAAAGCCCGGAACCGTGGCGTTGGTGGAGTCGGAAAGCAGCAGGTCGATGCCCTGCTTGGCAAAGCGGCTGATAGCGGCATAGTCGGGCGTGACACCATCGATGGGCGTCTGGTCGAGCTTAAAGTCGCCGGTGTGCATAACGGTGCCCTGATTGGTGCGGATGAACACGCCCAGAGCGCCGGGGATAGAGTGCGTCATCGAGAAGAAATCGAGCGAGATGCCGCCGAGGTTGACATGGCTGCCACCCTTGACCTCGCGGAACTTGGGTGTGCGGATGCGGAACTCAGAAAGCTTGCCCTCGATAAAGCCAAGCGTCAGCTTGCTCGAGAAGATGGGCACCTTATTGTTGAGGTCCTGCAGCAGATACGGAAGCGAACCGGTGTGGTCCTCGTGGCCGTGGGTGACGACGATACCGCGAAGCTTCTCCTCGTTCTCCAGAACATAAGTGTAGTCGGGAAGCACCAGGTCGATACCGGGCTGGGAGTCATCCGGGAACATGAGACCGGCGTCGACGAGCACCATGTCGTCGCCGCACTCGAAGACCGTCATGTTCTTACCGATGCCGTCAAGGCCGCCGAGCGGAATGATCTTCAAGGGAGATGATTTTTTAGCTGCCATAAGTGAGTGTTGTTTCCTTTCTTCGAAACGGGTCTGGAACAACCGACGGGGCGCTTCTGGCAAACCGACCGCCGGGAACGTACAAACATGCATCACAGAGTCGATGCAATAACTACAGCATCATACCCATTTGCCCACCAACAGACCACCCATGCATCAAAGCCCCATCTGAACCTGCGTATCCCACCGTTCTGGTCTCAGCGGCCCCGGCACGGGCTAAGTTTCCTGCTCTACAGTCCTGCTCACGACGGAGGCCACATTAAGTGGCCTCCTGTTCGTGCGGAAC
>UQXC01000071.1 GCA_900544995.1 uncultured Collinsella sp.
CGCTTCGTCGCCTTGAGCGTTACCGAGGTCTCCTTCGGGCGGTACGTGTTCGTGATCACCGCAATCTGATCGTCGATCACCTGAGATGTGGCGGTGCCATCATCCTTATAGATCTGCTCCATTTTGACGACTGGCTCGGTCAGATTTCCCTTGCCGTCATCCTTCACCGTTACGGTCACTTTGTATTCGGCGCTGGAGTAGCTGACACCGCCCAGCCAACTGGGATCGCTCTTGGCGGGCGTAGTCTCGGCAATGTAGTAGGTGTACTTGCCAGGCTTCTCATACTTAATCTCTCCGAAGCTAAATTCTTCGGCGCTCGTAACGGTCTTCTCGACCTGCTTCATGCCGGCCACGGGCGCTGCCGTGGCACCATCAGGCATCGGCGTTCCATCGGCGGCGCGCAGGCAAAGCTCGAAGCTGTCGGCGCTAGTCCACTCACGGCCGGTGAACTTCTTCTTCGCCTTGATGCCTGTGAGCGTCACCGAAGACTTCACGCTGTAGCTGTTGGTGAACACCAGCTTGTTGTCTTTGGCCACCGTGCCGTCGGAATTCTGCGGGGCAATCCTGCCCGAGATGCTATCGCCTTCTTCAGTCAGATTCTTGTCACCCTGCTTGCGGCCGGTCAGCTTATAGCCCGCGGGCATCTTGTCTGCGCCGGTCAGCTCCTGCACCGCGTACTGGTCACCCTCGGCGAGACCGTACACGCGGATCGTCTGGTCGGCCGTGATGGTCTGCTCGCGGCCGTTCTCGAGGTCGAACATTTTGCCGACCTGCTTCTCGCTTGCGGCCCCCGCGTTCTCAAACACTGCGGCCTTGTACGTCTTCCCCGCCGTCGTGGGCACGGTGAACTTGAAGGTGAACTTCGCGTCCTTATTGCCCGTCAGTCCCTTCGGCACCACGACATGCTTGGTCACTTCGAGGCTCGCCTCGCGCTTGTTAGCCACGCGCACACAGGTGGCACCCGTGAACAGGGCATTCAGGTTCATGTCGCCCAGATTGGCACGGGCACCTTTCGACGTGGTCCCCTTGGGCCGCTCGTCCTGGGTGATACCCATACGTATCCAGCCCGTCTCGGTCTCCAGGCGGTAGGGTTTGCCCTCCTCGGTGGGCCCATACTGGTAGATACGTCCGTTGGCGCCGTACTTGAGGTGCACCGTGTCGCCGGCACCGGCGGGATCGACATTGCTCCACGAAAGATTACCGTGATTATCTTTCACGCCATCCGATGTCTGCCGCATACCCTTGATCCACGTAAGCGTGTTGTCGATGTCGCCCTCTGCGCCAAACTGGCCCAGACTCTTCATGAGCGCGCCCGGGCCCACGAACGTCGAAACGCCGTCATCGTCCGTACCAGCATCGGCATGGACGCCGTAATCGTCCACAATCACCTTGGTGAGCGTGTCGTTAAGCAGGAAGCCCTTGGGAGCCGAGACCTCCTTTAGGAAGTAAGTTCCATTCACGAGCGGCATGTTACCGGCGCTTGTATTCGGGAATATGCCCGCACCTTCGAGCGGGACCGGGTTGCCGACCGACCCCGTCGTCAGGGTGTCGTAGGGGGTCTGCTCGCCCTTGAGCACGACCTTGCCGTTCGCGTCTGTTGTCACCTGATCGGCCGTGTACAGGCCGAACTTCGCGCCGTCTACGGGGTTGCCCTCGGTATCGGTCTTCTGCACGAACAGGCGATTCTGGATGTTCGTGACGAGCAAGCGCGTGGCGAACTGTCGCTTGAAGTTCGTGCCGTCTGCGATGTCGTCGCTGTACACGTGGACGGTGTTCTCGGGCGTCGCGTCGCCGATCGAGCTCGCCGTTGTGTGGTAGATGGCCACCGTGTACTCGGCATCCTTGCGGGCATCACCGCTCAGCAGGTAGTAGTACTTGGAGATGTCACCGGGCAGATTTTGAATCTCTACCTGGTACTGGCCGCTTGTGTTGAGCGTGAAGGCGTGCAGGTCCTTCTTCGCCGCCTCGATAGCACCAGTCATGTCCGGCTCCTTGGCGAGGGTGTATCCCGCTCCCGTCGATGGGTCGCCCGACACGGCGTACCAATTGCTCGGATCTTTGATACCTGTGCCTGCGCTTTTGTCGCGCTTGAGCACCACAGCGAACAGTATGCCGGAGTCCAGATTGACGGTCTTGTCGGACTTCGTCAGGTTATTATTTGCCTTGTACACGGTCAACGGCGCGGTGATGGTCTCCTTCGCGGCGGCGAACGCACCGGTCTTCCACACGACGCTGCCCGCATCCATACCGCCGCGGTTGATGATGACGCCGCCCGCGCCGTTCTCAGCGCTCGCGGGCACGTACTCGAGCTGCATGCTGCCACCCGTCGCCGTGAGACTCGAGCGGTATCCCTCGGGCACGTGCGTCTCCTTCAGGAGGTAGTACTTGTTGTCGTGATTCTTGTTGTAGAGATCGTCGAAGTTGATGACGCCGTTGTCATCGTCGTTCGTGAGCGTTAGGTGGCCGGCCTCGTCCGTGGTGCCAGAGCCGAGAAGCGCGTTCTCGTTATTGGTCGTATCTGTAAATTTCCCGTCTGTTTTGTACAGCGCGAACTCGGCACCCTGTACGAACTTGCCGTCCTGGTCGAACTTGATGATGTCGGACTCGGGCACCGTCACGAGGTTGAACTTGAGCTCCATGTTGGAGTCGGTAGCGCCGCGCTCCAGGTAGAAGAACTTGAGGGTGTGGTTGGTGTCGTCGGCGAAGGTGTTGTCGGCAAATCCCGAAATGTCCTTATTCGCCTCTCGGTACTTGTTCTTCAGCGTGCCGTTGTACCTGTCGTTTACCTTAATGTCGCCCGTATGAAAGTTGATGCTCAGACTCGCGCGGTTGTGAATACCGCCGATATCACCCACGAGGACATCATCGATGAACACCCAGACGTCATCATCGCCGGCGAACTCGAAGGTCATGTCATTATTATTGTTCGTCAGGCCGCCCTTGGGCTGCACGAATCGCGTGGACATTGAGAGACCGAAGTGGTGGTTGACGGGTTTGCCGCCGTTGTAGCGCGAATCACCGGTGTTGTCTGCCTTGATGCCGGTTTGGACGAGCTGGCCGTTTTCCTCTTTGAACACCTTGTCTGCCGCGTCGAACGGGAAGAACTGACCCTGGTGGGACGAATCGCCCACTTTGCCAATGCCCCAGGTGTTATAGATGTCGAAGGCATTCTTGTCAGCGTTGTAGGCTGCGTAGTTTTCGGAGCTGTCATAGACGTAGTAGCCGCCCTGAACCTTGAGGAGGCCCGTCACGCCAAAATGGGACGTCTTGCCGGTCTGGGCAGAGGAATCGAACAGGTAGCGGAGGGACTCGTCGCCCAAGGCTTTGGAAAGCTTCGGGTAGCCGTCTGAAAGCGTGTTGTTGACGATGCCGGGCCGCGGGCTCGTGCCGCCCGTCCATTGGTTGAGCGGCCAATCACCCTTGCCGTCGTTAAACTGGAACTTGTGGCCTGCGTTGACGCCGCCGCTGCCGGAAACCGACAGATGGTCATCGGGATTCACCCAGTAATCAAACAGGTTGATCGTCGTCCCCGAGGGCGAGGTCGTCGGAACCGTGTGGTCGGAGATCGCCGCCTCGGCACGAAGCGGCAGGAAGAAGCTCGCCGTCAGCGCGACGGCGAGGGCCAGAACAATCGCATATGGCGAGGCCGGGCGCAGCCCACGACGACGGCCATAAGACATGACGGACCACCGCTCGCGCGGCCGGTGTTCACCAGGAAGTTCCCTGCTTAGACACCCCCCCCCGGTAGCATTATTCACGAGTCGAGACGTCGTCTCTCTGAGCTCCTGCATAATTTCCTCCCCAGTCACACGGCGACCTGCCCGGGTGCTCCCCGGGGGCCGAGGCAGTCTGGCACATGCCCGCAGTCGTTCAAGGAATACCAACCCCAGCATATGTCTCTTAAGATATCTTAGTCTTATTCTATGACAGTTTTCGTCTCATTACCGATGAAATCGGCTCAGCCCCTTTGTCGCATTCTAGAGCGTGTGGAGCAGGGCGATGAGAAAGCGGATGCCCTGGAGGTAGGCGCGGCGGGTGATGCGCTCGTTGGTGCCGTGGACGCCGCGATCACACTCGTCGTCATCAGCCACAAAGGCCGAGAAGCGAATGCACTCAGGGCAAATGTGCTGGTAGTTGGCAGCGTCGGTCGCACCGATCACGGTCGAGGGCACAATTGCCACTGGCTCGAATGATCCATTTTCCTCCGTCCCCTTTGGATCACGGAAATAGCGGGCGGCGATGGAGCGAACCGCCTCGAGGCCGGGGCCACCGATGCGCAGGGACGGCGAGGGTTCGGAGCTGCCGGGGCCTAGCTCCACTTCGACACGACCGGCAAGGTCCGCCCCGGCAACCGCCTCACGGCAGCGCGCCACAACGTCGGCCACGCTCGTGCCCTCGAGCATGCGGAAGTTGATGTTGGCCCACATATCCTGCGGCATTACGTTGGCGCCGGTGCTGCCACCCTCGATCTGCGTGGGTGCGCAGGTGGTCGTCACCAGCGGATAGAGCTTCTTGCTGGCGAGGCAATCGCGGACAATGGCGCCCCCGTTGGCGGCAATTTCATCCGCCGTGTAGAGCCCCAGCTCGACGAGCTGGGCGGCAAGCAAGTCGGTCACGCGCGTCGGCCACTCGATATCGCAGATTGCGGTGATGGCACGGCTGAGCACCTCGAGCGACGTGCCGCCGTAGGGGTTAGAAGAATGTCCACCCTCACTCTTCGTCTTGAGCACGATATCGGCATAGCCCTTCTCCGCGAGGTCGGCGTGCATGAGCCAACCCTCGCCCGCGCTGTACTCGGCATCCGAAACGATGCGGTAGTCGCCCTCGTCGATCAGGAACTCGAGCTCAACACCGCGCTCCTCGAGCGCGCGGCCGATGGCGCCTGCGCCGTACTGCGTCGTCTCCTCGTCCTGGCCAAAGGCCAGGAGCAGCGTGCGCTCGTGCTGCCAACCGTGCGCCAGCGCATACTCGACAGCCTCGAGAATGCCTGCGACCTGGTCCTTCATGTCGATCGCGCCGCGGCCCCAGATGTAGGTGTCGTCCACGTGCCCGCTAAAGGGGGCGTGCGTCCAGTCGGCCTCGGTACCCGGCACCACGGGAACCACATCCATGTGACCCATGAGCATAACGGGTTTGAGTGCGGGGTCGGAGCCGGAAAGCGTCACCAGCAACGAATGGTCGATAAGCTCGACCTCGCCCGCCGCAAATACATGCGGCCAGGCCTGCTGCATATAGGCGCGCAGGTCGTCGAAGGGCCGCCAGTCCACCGCCTCGGCATCCATGCTCGAGATAGTCGGAAACGACAGCACACGGCCCAAGCGCTCGCACGCGCCTGCCTCGTCTATATCGGCAAAATCGTCCTCATGCGCAAAGAAGCGCCAAACCTCGGCCATGACATCCTTTCGATTGTGATGACGAGGGCCGCCCCACCGGAGCGGCCCTGCCACATAAGCGTTTGCGGTCGGTTATTTGTCCTCGAGATAACGCGAGAGGAACTCGCGGGTGCGCTGGTGCTTGGGGTTGCCGAAGAGCTCGGCCGGCGCGGCGTCCTCGAGGACCACGCCCTTATCCATAAAGACCACGCGGTCGGACACCGTACGGGCAAAGGCCATCTCATGCGTGACGACGACCATGGTCATGCCGTCGGCCGCGAGCTTGCGCATGACCTCGAGCACCTCGCCCACGATCTCGGGGTCGAGTGCGGAGGTCGGCTCGTCGAACAGCATGATCTGCGGATTCATGCATAGGGCGCGCGCGATGGCCACGCGCTGCTTTTGGCCACCGGACAGGCGACCCACAGCGGCGTGCGCGAACTTTTCGAGCCCCACACTCGTCAGATGCTCCATCGCGACCTTTTCAGCCTCGGCCTTGCTCATCTTTTTGAGCGTGACGGGCGCGAGCGTGCAGTTGTCGAGCACGTCCATGTTGTTGAACAGGTTAAAGCCCTGGAACACCATGCCGATGTCCTCGCGGAGTTTATTGATATTGCAGCGCTCGGCCGTAAGGTCCTGGCCGTGGAACCAGATGTGGCCCGCGTCCGGGGTCTCGAGCAGGTTGAGACAGCGCAGGAAGGTCGACTTGCCCGAGCCCGAAGCGCCGATAATGGTGACGACCTCGCCGGGGTTAACGGACAGGTCGATGCCCTTGAGCACCTCGAGCGAGCCGAAGCTCTTGCGCAGGCCCTCGACGCGGATGAGCGGCTCTTTAGTTTGTGCGGCGGCCGCAACGCCGGTAGTGGCGGTATCTGCCATGATGATTCTCCTCGTCTTGAGCCTAGTTGGAGCTGGGCAGCGTTGCCGGGGCCTCGGCGCCGAGTTTTTTGCCAAAGGCTTCGAGCAGGCGGCTCGCCACGAGCGTCAGGATCAGGTAGACCACGAGCGCCACGCAGTAGACCTCCATCTGGCGGTAGTACACGCCGGCGACGGTGGTGGTGGCGTACATGAGGTCGAACACGCCGATGACCGAAAGCACCGACGAATCCTTGATGTTGATGATGAGCTCGTTGGTGAGCGCCGGAATCGCGTTTTTAATGCCCTGGGGGAACACGACCTTGCGCATGGCCTGCCACTGCGACAGACCCAGCGAGCGCGCCGCCTCGGCCTGGCCGGGATCGATGGACTCGATACCGCCGCGCAGGACCTCCATCATGTAGGCGGTGGAGTTGAGCGAGATGGTGACGAGACCGGCGGTGAAGGTACTCCAAATCTGGTTGGCCTGGGCGGTCTCGAAGCCCATGCCGCGCAAAACGGTGAAGCCCGCGTAATAGATGAGCAGGCCCTGGACCATCATGGGCGTGCCGCGCACGATGGTGGAGTAGACAGTCGCAAAGCCGCGGCCGATGCTCTTAAAGAAGCGCACCAGGTCGTTGTCCACGCGATCGAAGGTCTGAATACGCAGGAACACAAAGAGCAGCGCCAGGAAAAAGGCGATGACGGTACCGAAGGTCGCAAGTGCGATGGTGATCTCGATGCCGCGGATAAAGAAGTCGCCGCTCTTGTAGGTCATGTAGACCAGGCTCGACAAAAAGTCGCTGGGGTTGGAGTCCGAGACAATGCTCACCTGCACCAGGTCGATAAATGACATGACGCAGCGGTCCACGAAAAAGATCGCCGCGATGGCGACCACGACGTAGCTGCCTAAGCGTGCGCCACGACGGAAACGCTCGGATGCGAACGGCGACGCCTCGCGATAGTCGTTCCAGTGCATGAGCTTGGTGACCAGCGCCGCCGCCGACACGACGAGCCAGGCCCAAAGAATTGCCCAAAGGCAATCCTGGAAGATACCGGTGGGGGCTAAGAAGCTCAGTGGTGTGGGATTGCGTTGGCTAAACGCCAGGCCGAGCGCCGCGACAACGCTCGTGCCCAGGTACACATAACGGTGGTCGGCCTTGATAAAGGAGGCCAGACGATTGATGGTTTTCATGCTGCCTCCCTATGCCGGCTGACGATCGAGGCACGCGTCCCACATTTGGTCGCGTTCCTCTTGGCTAATGCCCTTGAGTGTCTTGTCGATGAGTTTAAGCAGCTTGTCCGAGCCCTTGCGGCAGCCGACGTTTGCCGCGACCTCCTGCTTAAAGCCCTCGCCCTCGGCAAAATGGATGGGGACGATACCGGGATTTTGGGCCATATAGCCCTTCTCGTTCTCGGTGTTGTAGGTCACGGCATCGCACGTGCCCTGCAGCAGGTTCGAGAACACCGTGGGAACCGAATCGACCGGGTTCTTGTGCACAACGCCCGGGATCTCGTCGATGACGGTGTCGAGCATGGTGTCCTTTTGGCCGAGTACCGTGGCACCGCTAAAGTCGCTAAGCTTGGTGGCGTTTTGGTAGGGGGAACCCTCTTTTACGAACAGGCCAAAGTAGCCAATGAAGTACGGGTCGGAAAAGCCGACCGACTCCTCGCGCTCGGGCGTGGCGCTCATGCCGGCGATGATGAGGTCGATCTGGCCGTTGTTGAGCGAATCGATAAGGCCCGAAAAGCTCTGCTTGACGGCAACGGGCTCGCCACCGAGGGCCTTGCAGACGATCTTGGCGATCTGCACGTCGTAGCCATCGGCATAGGCGCCCTGCACGTTGTCGATGGGGATGGTGAACTCACTGGCTTCGGAAACCTGCCAGTTGTACGGGGCGTAGGCCGCCTCCATGCCAATGCGGATCTTGTCCTTGCCGATCACGGAATCGGACAGGTCGTCGCGACCGCCACCCGTCGTGGGCTGAACCACCTTGAGCGTGGACGGGCGCTGACAGCCGGCGAGCGTGCCGGCGACGACGGAAGCGCTCGCAGCGAGAGCGCTACCCAAAAAGATGCGACGGCTGCATATCGGCTGGGCCTGCATGCCGCGCTGTTGGGGAGAATGCATAATCTGCCTTCCCTGTTGAATCGTATGCTGACGACTTAACAGGATACCGCTCAGCGCTACCTCCAGCAAATGCATATATAAATGCATATATGCAAGTTTACGAACTGAAAACGATTGGTAGTCGTTGGGGACGTTCTTAAACGACTAGTCAAACAAGAACGTCCATTACAGTCGAAATTGTCAGCCCGGGACCGTCTCGGGCTACGATTGAGGCGCGCCCAGAACGGGCCGCCGACCGGGCGCCCGCGCACGGCCGAACGTCCCTGCCCCCGAGAGGGCCCGTTGGGTGCTGCCGGCGCGGGACGCGCCGCCCCCGACGGCTGATAGGAAAGTGCCGGGCAGGCGCCGCGGCTGGTAATGTGAGTGCCGAGGGGGAGGCCATCCGGTCGAACGACTACCGGAAGGATAACACCGTGGAAGCGCCCTAGCCCGGGCA
>UQXC01000072.1 GCA_900544995.1 uncultured Collinsella sp.
CCGTTGCCGCGCCCCGCAGTGCCCGCTTCCCCCGAGAACAATTATCAGTGCAGGTAGAAGGCTTGCCGATTTTCGAAAAAGATGGGTGTGGTCGGCCTCATCGAGTTCATCGTAGTGAATCGACCTTTTTCTTGGCATGCAGTGAGTTAAATACCAGTTCCCGTGCTGGAATTGCCCGCCCCATTCGTGAGTTGCGGTGAAATAGGGACTGTTAGACGCTCCAAGGTCCTCAACAGTCCGTATTTCACCGCAACTTGGAAGGGGCAAGCGGCGTTGGCCAAGCATTGCTGACGGGTTGGAGCGGCTTAGGCTTGTTTGCGGCGTTTCCATTGCTTTCGGCACCAGCGCATGAGTGCTTTTACAACTGGGATGGTGATGAGGATGACCCATGCGGGATGGGACTGCGCCAAGCAAAGCCACATATAGAGGAACCAGGCAATGGCGGCTGTTGGATAGACGCTACCGATTAGCTTAGATAGATGACGTCGGTCGATGAAGTCGCCCATCGCATAGTAGACGGGAATCAGAAAGACCAGAAAGAGCCCCATGCCCTACGTGCCGCAGATGATGCCGAGCGCGAGATAGGCGAGGACGACAAGTGCAAGAAAGGGAAACTTGTTCCATGCGCGACCGAGCTTAGTATGGAAATGCTTGCCATGATGGTCGAGCTTGTCGTATGCCTCTTTCCAGCTCGAAAAAGTCTCGCCGTCGATGGTAACGGTGCCGTCGGCATTGGTATATACGCTGTGTCCATCGTCCTCTAGCGTATCGATATGCAATCCGCCCGGCCCGACATGGACCTCTTCACCCTTGCGCTCGTTAGCCACATGGATACCATTCCAGCCAACATGGACCTCTTTGCCTTTGTTGGGATCAATAACATGGATACCGCGTGCGAGAGAAATGTCGACAAGTGGCTTGCCGTCAGAATCCACGTGCTCGGTAGAAGACTCGGCGCCTTCAGACTCGCCTGAATTATTGGCGTCAACGTCATCGTCGGCCGAGGTGTCGGCATCGCTAGCCGCTTCCCCATATAGCAACTCATCCAGTGACACGCCATACAGCGCGGCGAGCGCAATAAGGTTATCGGTATCGGGTGAGGATTCGCTGCGTTCCCATTTGCTGACAGCCTGGCGGCTTACGCCAAGCTGAGCAGCAAGCGCCTCTTGGGAAAGACCGGCAGCTTTGCGGCGATCGACGAGGCGCTGTGCCATCGCAAGATCCATGACAGTTCCTTTCATGTGGCGACCGTAATCGAATGAGCCGAGTATGCCGAGAACAACCGGTAGCGACCACCATTTCTAGTTAGAATCTGCCCCAACCCTACCGCAACTACGAGTAGCAACCCCTAATGGCCTGCCATTTCATGACAAATGTCAGTACGCATAACAGCCAAGAGCCCTCTCAATATGTTGCGGTGGAATAGTTCCTGTTTTATGGCTCTGCTATGCCAAACGGGAACTATTCCACCGCAACTTACTATCAGGCCACGCACCCGCAGAGTAGCTACGGGTGCCTGGGGTAGGATGCGGCGTGCATTTTTGGGAGTATTCAGCAGCCGAGGGTGCCTGCATACTGGATTTTGGGCGAGAGACAGGCGCCGCGGGCCGCATTCTGCAAAAAAAATGAGCGGTCCTCGAGGCGCCGGAGCTCAAAGTCAGGCTTTCAATGCGCTTTTGTGCGCCCGCTCCCGCACCCGCGGGCTCCGGGATGCTGAATACTCCGGAATTTGCACGTCGCCCCCTGGGGTACCCGCGGGCAAAAAGCAACCGCCCCGCCGAAATATGCAATCGGCGGGGCGGTTTATGCAAAAATGCGGTTGTGGTACATTACAGCTCGCTACAGCTTGAATCCCAGGCAGGTTACTCGGCGCTCTTGAGGGCGCCGACCATGTCGATCTTGTTGAGCGTTCGGTTGGTGGCGAGGTTGACGATAAACGTAAAGCCAAAGGAAAGCACCACGGCGAGCACGTAGCTTAGCGGCTCGACTTCGACGTCAAAGTACAGCGACGGCATCTGCAAAATGTACGTAAAACTCTCGGCCAGCAAGCCGCCCAGTGGCACGCCCAGCGCGGCGCCAATTGCCGTGAGGATCAACGTCTCCTTGTTGACGTAGTGGTGCACCTCGCCACGGCGGAAGCCCAGCACCTTAATGGTCGCCAGCTCGCGCTCGCGCTCCGAAATGTTGGTGTTGGACAGCGTAAACACCACCACAAACGACAGGCACGCCGCCATAAAGGTCACGAGCACCACGACAGAATTGATAATCGTAAAGTTCGCCTCGTAGTTCTGCCAATGTTCGGCCGTGCTCGAGATGGTGAGCCAACCGTCGCTCTTAATCTTCTTGCTAAACGCAATCTGGTCAGAAGATGAGCCCTTAAGCAGCACAAAGACGCCGTTAAGGCGCACGCTTCGACCGAACGCGCGCTCATAGGTGCCCTGCGTCATATAAAGCGTATTGCCCAGATAGTTGAGCGAGATGTCGCTAACCTTGACCTTAGCGACGTTGAGTGACGAATCCTGGACGTGCGCCGTGTCGCCCGACTTGATTCCCAGCACCAGCTGCGAACTCTTGCTTAAATACACGTCCCCGTCACGCAGGGCGAGCGGTTCTTTGGACTCATCCTCCAGGCGCACGTAATCGCCCAAGTCACCCGTGCGGTCGTCGGGAATCACGATGAGCTGCACGGTCTCGCTCTTGCCGCCAAACGTAAAGGTAACGTTGTCGGTCATAATCGGCAGGGTCGAGGTTACGGTCACGTTGGAATCATTGGCCGCGCTGCGCTCATCCAATGCCGCGCACGTCTGCGAAAAATCGTCGGGATTGGCGACCGCCAGCAGGTCGTAGCGCGTGATATGCCCGTACTGTTTGGGCGAAAGCGCCACCGACGTGTCACGGATACCCATACCGCAGATCACGAGCGCCGTGCAGCCGGCGATACCGAAGATGGTCATAAAGGCACGTTTTTTGTAGCGGAACAGGTTACGTGCTGCCACCTTGTTCAAAAAGCTCATACGTCGCCAAATAAAACCGATGCGCTCAAGCAAGATGCGCGAGCCGGCACGCGGGGCCTTGGGACGCATGAGCGAGGCAGGGGTCTCGGCCATCTCGTGGCGGCAGGCAATAATCGTGGCGCCCACCACGCCCACGGCAAACAGCGCCACCGAAACGATCGAGGACACGATGTCGTACGAAAGCAGCATCTGGGGCAGTGAGTACATGTCGTCGAACACCGTAAACAGGAACAACGGCAGGCCCACAAATCCGATGATGTTGCCGAGCACGCCACCGATCAGACACGCCCACAGCGCGTAGTCCACGTATTTGGACAGGATGCGCCCGCGCGAATAACCGAGCGCCTTATACAGGCCGATGAGCGTGCGTTCCTCCTCGACCATACGCGTGGCGGTGGTGAGGCTGATGAGCACGGCGACGATAAAGAAGATGAACGGGAACACCGTGGCGATGGCCTCAATTGACGAGCTGTCGCTCTCCACGCTCGAGTAGCTTGCGATATTGCCGCGGTCCTGGATGTACCAGGTGCATTCGCCCAGGTCAGAGAGCTCGGCGCGGGCATCGGCAAACTGCTGGTCGGCGGCGGCACGGCGCTGGTCCAGGTCGGCTTGCGCCTGCGCACGCTCGTCGCTGCCCTCGGCCATGCGATTGATGTTGTCCTGCTCAATCCCAAAGAGCATATTCGCCTGGCGCTCGGCCGCATCCAAGCTTGCCGGCGTGTCGACCGTCAGTTCCTGAGCGCGCGCCTTCTCACGCTCCTCGCGGATCTTCTCGATATTGCCCTTGACCTCATTGATCTTTGCCGCGTAGGAATCCGAATAGGAGTTGAGGCTCTTGGCTCCCTCGACGATCACGTGGACCGCGGAGTAGGAAGAAGTTGTCGCGGCGTCCTCGCTCACATAGAACTTATAGTCCGCCGCCGAAGCAGCGCGAAAGGCGTTGACTGTCGAGTCGGAACTCACATCAGTGGGGTCGAGGACCTCAGCCGTAATGGTGTAATCGCCCGCGGCGAACTGGTCCTTGGCGCTTTGATTGGACGAGCTCGCGTCATTGGCGGCAAAACTCACCGTATCGCCGATTTTCTTGCCCGATGCCTTCAGGAACTTCGAAGTCACCGCGACTTCATCAGCGCTCTCGGGCAAATCGCCGTTCACGAGCACCGGCTGATCGATGTTCTCCTTGGAGAGACTCTGCACGACCACGCGCTCGCGCGTTGTACCCACGGCGGTGTAGGCGGTCTCGGTGTAGATGCCCTCGGCCGTCTCGACACCATCGACCTCTTGGATGGCGGCGAGATCATCGTCGGTCAGGCCATAGGTCGACTGTACGTTGATATCGTAGACATTCTGCTGGTCAAAGTAGGCGTCAACCGAATCGCACAGGTCCTCGCAACCCGCCTTAAGGCCGCACATCACGCTCACGCCAAGCGCGGTGATGACCACGATTGACAAGAAACGCTTAAGACTGCCTCGGATTGTGCGGTAGATGCCACGGCGAAAAACCGTCGGCACCATATCGTTTGAGCTTTGGGCAGTGCGGTAGGTCGTAAAATCCTGCTCGCGCTCCGTGTTCTGCGCGTCGCGGCGTAGGCTGTTTTGGCGGTCTTGGTCCATGGGCGCTACCACTCGATCGTCTCGATAGGCACGGGATTTTGCTGGACCGTCTCGCTCTCCACGCGACCGTTCTTAAAGCGGATCAGGCGATCGGCCATGGGCGCCAGCGCGGAGTTGTGGGTGATGATGATGACCGTAATGCCCTGCTTGCGGCAAGTGTCCTGCAGCAGCTGCAAGATCTGCTTGCCGGTTTTATAGTCAAGTGCGCCCGTGGGCTCGTCGCACAAAAGCAGCTTGGGGTTCTTTGCCAGTGCGCGGGCAATGGACACGCGCTGCTGCTCGCCGCCCGAAAGCTGCGCGGGGAAGTTGGCGAGGCGCTCACCCAAGCCAACCTGGCAAAGCGTTTGCTCGGCATCGAGCGAATCAGGGCAGATTTGCGCCGCAAGCTCAACATTTTCGAGCGCCGTCAGGTTGGGGACCAGATTGTAGAACTGGAAGACAAAGCCGACGTCGGCGCGGCGGTATTCCACGAGCTGCGCCTCGTTAGCGGAGCTCACATCGCGCCCGTCCACCGTCACGGTGCCGGAAGTCGCCGTATCCATGCCGCCCAGAATGTTGAGCGCCGTGGTCTTGCCGGCACCCGAAGCACCCAAAATGATGGCGAGCTCGCCGCGCTCGACCGTAAAGCTCGCGCCGTCGAGTGCGTGAATGCGGGCGTCGCCCTCGCCGTATGCCTTGATGACGTCTTTGAATTCGATATAAGCCATCGATCGGTTCCCATCTGGTCGGATAACTCTTTAGTATTACCCATTTCGCACCGACTAAAAAGGGACGGGTTTATTTTGGCAGGTTCTATATGGGGAAACGGCAGCTATAGATGAGGCGCCGGGGAGGCAGAGAAATCATCGATGGGGTCAGGCCGACCGCCAAACACAACGCACGCATCTCAATCTGTCAGCCAAATCATTCGAACAGCTGTTCGTTTCTATGATATGATTCAGCTATCTAAGCAGGCCAATCCGCAGAAAGGCGGCCAACATGGCGTTCGACTTTAAGAAGGAATGCAAGGAGCTCTACAAACCTGCAAGCAAGCCGAGTATCGTAACTGTCCCGCCTATGAGCTACGTTGCCGTTCGCGGCAAGGGCGACCCAAATACCGAAGGTGGCGAGTATCAAAACGCCCTGCCGCTGCTTTACGGAATCGCCTATACCGTCAAGATGTCGAAGAAAGGCTCAAGGAGTATCGAGGACTATTTCGACTTTGTGGTACCGCCGCTCGAGGGTTTCTGGTGGCAAGACTCCCCGAGCGGCGACATCGATTATGTACGCAAGGACGATTTCAACTTTATCTCGTGCATCCGCCTGCCCGATTTCGTCAGCCGAGATGATTTTGACTGGGCAGTCGCGGAGGCCACGGCCAAAAAGAAACTGGACTTTTCTGCCGTCGAGCTGCTTAAAGTTGACGAGGGTCTCTGCGTTCAATGCATGCACACCGGGCCTTATGACGACGAACCGGCGACCGTAAACGCTATGCATGAATACACGACCGAGCAGGGCTATGTCCCCGACTTCTCAGGCACCCGTTTACATCACGAAATCTATCTCTCCGATCCACGCAAATGTGCACCGGAGAAACTAAAGACCGTGGTTCGTCATCCTATCAAGCGCGCTGAATAGCGCGGAGCGTCATTTCACGCGCTAGGTTTTAAGCCAGCCAACCAGCCGCCTCCTAGGCTGTCAAGCAATTATCTTGACGCGGCCCGCAGCATCTTATAAGTTTGTTTTGCTAAAGCTGGAAAGCCTCTCAACGATGCGCAACTCCAGCTCTTTTTCTATCAAGAGGCTTAATGAAATACCAGAAGTCGCGGATATCCATCAACGAACAAATAGCACTATTGACAGAAAACAAGGGTCTTAAGTGCTCTGATCAAAGCGAACTCGAGCGAGCTTTGGTCGAAGCCAACCACTACAGACTGTCGGCCTACTGATTTCCCTACAAAACCAAATGCAAGTCCGGGATTACCATCTTTCGCGAAGGCACAACATTCGAAACCATCATCTACACGTATGAATTTGACCGAGCCCTCCGGCAGTTAATGTTTGATGCGGTCGGCAGTGCGGTCGGCAGAATTGAGATCTACCTCAGAAGCAGAATTGCCTATCTTGCCTCTGAGGAACGCGGGCCTTTCTGTTACCCAGATGTCGCCATAACGAGGCTCAACTCGGCATGCCCGTCGAGCTCTGCGCCGCACTGGGCTACGCAGCTGTCTTTGGCAGCGCCACCAATACGCTGCTCGCACCCATCCTTATTGGCTGCGAAGTCTTCGGCTTTGGTAACTTGCCGATGTTCTTTATTGTCTGCGTCGTGGCTTACCTGTTCAACATGGATAAATCGATCTACGCCCTGCAGGAGCGGGCGTAGATCGATGTCCAGGCAGGCGGTCTCAACCGGAAACGGCGTCCCACTCTGAGGCTGTATTCCGGGACACGGTTTCCGCTTGGGACGCCATTCGGAAAGCGCATCCCGTTCTTTCACGGCATCTTGGCTATGTAAAGTGTTCGGGCACTACTCTTCGTAGGCGCCCTCAAGCCGAAGCAGCCACTCCTTGCGGTCGAGCCCACCGGCATATCCGTTGAGCGAACCGTCGGCGGCAACTACACGATGGCACGGCACGATGATCGAAATAGGGTTGCGAGCGACCGCAGCCCCCACCGCGCGAGGAGATACAACGGGCGCTTCATTTCCCGGCACACGATGTCGAGCCGCAACACGCTGGGAGATCTCGCCATACGTAGCGACCTCGCCACGCGGAATTGAAAGCAGCTCAAACCAAACCTCACGCTGAAACGCCGTGCCAATCAAATGCAACGGCGGCGTAAACCGAGGCTCCTGCCCCGCAAAATAAGCATTCAACCAAGCCCAAGAACGCTCAAGTACCGACGAGGCAGCACCGTTTGCCGGATTCACCGAAGACATCCCGCCAGCACCAGAAAACGCATCGGAACCCTCGACATGCTCCGTATCTTCTTTGAGCAGCGTAGAGCCAAAATGCTCCTGCCCCTCAAACCAAAGCCCTGTCAAACCGCGGCCATCAGCGGCAAGCAAGATTTCGCCCAAAGGCGAAGCAAACGTCGTCGTGACCACCAGCGGCTCCTTTCAAAACTCCGCAACATAATACCGCGAACTGTGCAGGCAACCCCCGCAGATACGTCCGGGCGGGCTCGCAATTACTTCAGCGAGGCTGTTTTTCCCAATCAAGCGAAGAAGACGCGGGGCTTCGACGCCAGAGCGGTACCCCCGCGAGCTGAGCTCTAATACTTTTCCCGAGAAGTGAACGAGTAAAAACGAAGCCCCAGAGCATCCACACCTTTAGACCGCAAAGCCGCAGGATTCGCACTGCAAAACCGCAGGAAATAGCGGTCAAAATATGCCAATGCTTCGGGGGTCCAAATCAGGTCGTTCACTTCTCGGGAAAGTATTAGACCTCGATTCGCACCAATCCCAAAGTCACCCCAGGCAGCAGGCGCGAACGCGCCGCAGCTGCCGGCCGA
>UQXC01000073.1 GCA_900544995.1 uncultured Collinsella sp.
TTGGAGAGAACGCTCCCGCAAACTGCCTCTTGACAACTTATAGGAGCGTCGGTTTTAGTTCAACAAGTTTCGGAGTGATCGCGGTTGAGCGATTCATCGTAGTAAACCGCCACAGTTTTGGCGGAGGCAGTCAGATTTGTGGGTGTTAAACCAAAGATTGTCCCTTTTGACTAGTCGTTTAAGAACGTCCTCAATGACTAAGTTGCAGGTGGTTGCGGTTGTGTTACACTAACGCTGCGTATATGACGCAAATATCTCGATACAGATCAATGATGTCCGTCGGTATTTGACGGAGCTAGACTGTTTAGCCGCCCTGAAGGTTTATGCAGGGAGCATGTGATCACAGGGCTTGAAAAGAAAGTTGAGCAAACACTGTGTCTGATCAACAGCAAGAAAACGAAATAACGACGACGCAAGCCGCTCCCGCTGCACCGGTTGCGTTGGACCAGGTCGCGGCGCCCGCGCAAGCCTCGGCTCCTGAGACGCCTAAGGCTGCTTCGACGCCTACGCCTTCAGCGGCTGAGAAGGCCGTGCCTGCAACTGGTGAGGAGGCTGCTCCGGCAAAGCCCAAGCGTACGCGCCGCACGGCCAAGTCTGCTGCTGACGGCGAGGAGGTCACCAAGCCCAAGCGCCGTACCACGCGCACGACGCGCGTCAAGCGCACCGTTGCAGCTGACTCCTCGGCGCCGATTTCCGATGAGGTCGCGCAGGCACGTGCGTTGGCGCAGATTAGCGAGGCTCAGGTGGTGCGCGCCCGCCGTCGTGCTGCCGAGCGCGAGGCCGCGGCTCTGACCGAGCTTGCAGCTCCGTCTGTGCCCGAGACGCCTGCCGCCACCGAGACCCCTGCCGCCGACCAGCCGACCGAGAAGCCGGCACCGCGCACACGCCGTCGCACGGCTGCCAAGGCCGAGCAGGTTGCCGATCAGGTAACCCTCGAGCTCACCGAGGCTTCGGTTCGTTCCGCGGCAGGGGAGGGCACATCGCCTGTTGAGCCCGCTGCGCCTGTCGAGGCCAGCGAAGTTCCCGTTGTCGATCCGGCTTTGCGCCCGCACCGTCGCGGTCGCAAGCCCAAGGCCTTCGTCGAGGCAGAGAAGGCCGCAGCCGCAGCTGCAGCCGCTCGGGATGCTGCGGCGACCGCCGAGTCTGCAACCGCCGCCGACGCGCCCGTCCAGGATGCTACGACTTCCGAGGCCGCTCCCGCCGATGTCGAGCCCGCCGACGTCCGGCCTGGTCGCAGCCCTCGTACTGCTGCTAAGCGCACGTCCAAGGCCAAGGCTGCCAAGAAGGGCGCGTCCGAGGATTCCGCCGAGACGACCGTCGATGCATCGATTGATGCCGCCGAGCCCCAGGACGTCGAACGGCCTGCGTCCGAGAAGCCCAAGCGCGGTCGTAAGAAGTCCGCTAAGGCCAAGGCGTCCGAGCAGCAGGCTGATGTCGAAGCGCAAGTCGATTCCGGCGCCGAGGGCAATGACGCCGCTGCGGCCAATGCCGACGCCGCCGCAACCGATGGCGCCGCGCCCGCCGAGGCCGAAGACGGCGCTCGCCCCAACCGTCGCCAGCACAAGCGCAACGACGAGCGCAATGAGCGCAAGGACGAGCGCAACAACGACCGTCGCAACCGCCAGCGCGATCGCAAACAGCGCAACAAGGAGCGCAACGCCGCCCCCACCGAGCCCACGCTTTCGCGTGAGGAGCTCGCTGCCATGAAGGTCGCCGAACTGCGCGAGAAGGCCAAGGAGTTCGAGATCGAGACGACCGGCAAGAAGAAAGCCGAGCTCGTCGAGGAGATCTACGTCACCGCCGCGAAGGCCGAGGGCTTCCGCGACATCAAGGGCATCCTGCAGATTCGTCCGGACAGCTCCGGTATCATCCATGCCCACGGTTACATGAAGTCCAACGACGATGCCTTCGTCCCCGCCTACCTCATCCGCTCCGCGCGTCTGCGCACGGGCGACGTCATCGAGGGCTCGCTTCGTCCTTCGCGCGGCGGCGACAAGCGCGCCGGCCTCGCCAAAATCACGACCGTCAACGGTCTAGACCCCGAGCAGATTCGCAACCGCCCCAAGTTCGGTGACCTCACCCCGGTCTATCCCAACGAGCCGCTGCGCATGGAGCATGGCAAGGACTCCATTACCGGTCGCGCCATCGACATCGTGTCGCCGATCGGCAAGGGTCAGCGTGGCCTGATCGTGTCCCCGCCCAAGGCCGGCAAGACTACAATCCTCAAGAAGATCTGCCAGTCTATCTCGATTAACAACCCCGAGGTGCACCTCATCTGCCTGCTCGTCGACGAGCGCCCCGAAGAGGTTACCGATATGCAGCGTTCCATCAAGGGCGAGGTTGTGGCGTCGACCTTCGATATGCCCGCCGACAACCACACTCGTGTGGCAGAGCTCGTCATCGAGCGCGCAAAACGCATCGTGGAGCTGGGCGGCGATGTTGTGGTGGTGCTCGACTCCATCACGCGTCTTGCCCGCGCCTACAACTTGGCGGCGCCCGCCTCAGGCCGCATCCTTTCGGGCGGCGTCGATTCGGCGGCACTGTATCCGCCCAAGCGCTTCCTGGGCGCAGCCCGCAATATCGAGAACGGTGGCTCGCTCACCATCCTGGCCTCTGCCCTCATCGACACCGGCTCCAAGATGGACGAGGTTATCTTTGAGGAGTTCAAGGGCACCGGCAACATGGAGCTCAAGCTCGACCGCGACCTGGCCGACCGCCGCATCTTCCCGGCTATCGACCCCGTTGCCTCCGGTACGCGTAACGAGGACCTGTTGGTTGACGAGCAGATGCGTCCGTTTGTCTTTGGCCTGCGTCGCATTCTTGCCGGCATGAACAACACCGAGCGCGCAGCTGCGTCGTTTATCAAGGGTCTTAAGGGCACCAACACCAACCAGGAGTTCCTGGTGCGTTCGGCCAAAAAGCACAGCGACTACGAGCAGACGTTCTAGGTTGTCATCCACGCGCGGCGATAGTCATCAATGCAATAAAGGGTCGAGGCTTTGAGCCTCGGCCCTTTTCTATATCGCCGCCCCGCGCTTTTTTGACCATAAGACTGGCAAGCAGCAGGTTTCCCGTTTCAATCCGACATCGTCGCTTGCAATCGACAGGGCGGTTTCGCATAATAGCTTTTAAGCTTCGCGACGGAAAACGCAGATGAAACGAACCATATACCGTTGCTTTGGGGCATAGCCCCGCTTCATCTTCTCTCGCGCAGCCAACTGAATGATGCGATTTGGGTGCTGGAAGATGGGGAGAGCTCATGGCTTCTTCTGATGCAACACAACGAGCAGTCCTTGCTGGGCTATCGTGCGGGATCGGCCTTGCCGCTCCCGTGGTTATGTATGCCGCGACGCTGCCGTTTTCGTCGGTGAACGAGACGGTCGTGGCGGGTGCGGTTCCCTTCGCCGTGGGCGCGGTGGCGGGCGTGGGTATCTATGCCGCCTCGCTGGGTATTTCTGAGTACCGTGCGCAGCGTGAAGAGCGTCTGTTCCAGCCCGATGCCATGGGCGGTGCCGCCAATCTCAATCAGCATCAAAGCGAGTTCAAGACCGCCTCGATTCCAACTCAGCAGCAGGATGCGACTCCTTACGCTGTGGCTTCTGCTTCTCAGGCTCAGGCGGAGCAGTCTACCTCGGCATTCCTTTCCGGCCTGACTGGTGCGTTCCAGCGCCGTCATGCCGATGATGGTGTCCCTACCATCGCTCGAGCCGCAGATGCTATGGACGAGGACGAGGCTTGGTCCATGATCGACAGTATGCTCGACGACGATTCGCCGGTGAGCTGCGACCCTGCACACTCGCGCGACGTCTATCAAGTCGCCATCGACGAGCTCACCAACGGCGGGCAGACCGGCTCCTTCAATCGCGACGACATCGCCGCCGCGGCACGCGCCGTGTCTGGCTCCCAGGCCGCCCCTGCGGGCAGCACGGCGGCTTTCGTGGCACTCGTCGCCAACGCGGCAGCCAATAACGCCTACAACGCTACCTCGGCGGACGCGAACGCTTCTGCCGACAATTCGTACGTTGATGAAGCCATGACTGCGGACGAGGAGGCCGTTGCCGCCCGCCGTGCCGCCGAAAGCTCGTTGTGGGGCGCTCCTGCCCAGCAGCAGGCGGCTGAGGCTGCGCCGTACAATGCAAACCTCGCCAGCATGCCTATCATCTCCGGTGCCGCGGACATCGATCTCGATGACCTCGATGAGCCTGCAGCCATCACCGCATCGATTGATGCCCAAGATCGCATCGACACCGGCGACCTTCCGGACGCCTCGCTCGAGGTTGATGTCCCCATGGCCGATTACTCGGGCCACGAGGACATGTGGGCCGCCGCCACCGCGATTCTGGATGAGATTGACGAGCCCGCTCCTGTTGCAGCCCCCGCTCCCGTCGCTGCCCCTCAGCCTGCTGCCCCCGCCTATGTCGGCCGTCACAGCGCTGTGTTCCCCGAGGATACCGCCCGTATCTCACGTGAGAGCATCGAGCGGGCCGAGGCTATTGCCGCCGGCATTATGGAAAATCGTCGTCACGAGCGCGTCAATCAGATCCTCGAGGAAGAGATCGAGCGCCTGCAGTCCTCTACCGCCAAGCGTACGGGCCGTGCCTATCTGAGCGTTATCGAGGGCGGTACCGCCAGCTTCGCGCCGCTCCGCGCGGAGGCATAACTTCTGCATGGTTAAGATCAATCGAAAATGGGCGGTCGTGACCTGCCTGATGGCGCTCTTGATCTGGGGCAATTCGCTGGTTCCCGGCTCGGGGTCGGGCTCGCTGAGCCTAACGGTCATGGAAACTATCCGCGGTTTCCTGCACGGCGTGGGACTTCCATATGAATGGGTGACCAACTTTGTTGTTCGCAAGTGCGCGCATTTTACCGAGTATATGGTGCTCGGCATCCTGGCAACGCACGCCTTTGATTTTGAGGGCCGGCGCACCTTTGACGTGCTGCTGCCCACAGCGGTGTTCCTGCTACTGATTCCCTCGATCGACGAGACGATTCAGCTCTTTGTGCCGGGGCGCGCCGGCATGATCACCGATGTGATGATCGACTGCTGTGGAGCGGCAACGGGCGTTGTACTCCGATATCTCTTACGGTCGTTGATGTACGCCAAAAAAGCCGCCTAGGACGTATTGTTTGGTCCTAGGCGGCCTCTTTTATTTGAGGGCTTATATGAGGCGTGGTGGCGTCGTTCCGTAGATTGGATTTGCCGGGCGCGCCACGCCCTGTGGGTGCGTCTGCTACTGAAGCGCCTGTGCGCCCAGGGCCAGGCAGCCCATGATGCCCTGTTTGCCCTCGAGGCTGTTGTTGACGATGTAGGTATCGATGTCGTTGACTTCGGGCGTGACGATATAGCCGTTGAGCATCTCGGCGCACTTTTTGCGTGCGAGCGGCACGATGGGGGTGTGGTCTGCCACGCCGCCGCCGATGATGATCTTTTGCGGCGCGTAGCACAGCGTGTAGGTCATGAGCGCCTGTGCCAGATAGCCGGCGAGCAGGTCCATGGCCTCCGGGTCATCGGCCATGTCTCCGGCGCTCTTGCCATCCCAGCGCTTTTTAACGCCGGGGCCGGCGATGAGGCCCTCGAGGCAGCTGTCGTGGAAGGGGCAGGCGCTATGCTCGCCGATGGTGTCGCGCGGGTCACGCGTGACCAGGATGTGGCCAGCCTCGGGATGCATCATGCCGTGCACGAGCTGGCCGCCCGAGAGCACGCCGGCGCCCACACCGGTGCCGATGGTCAGGTAGACAACGTCGCTGAGGCCCTGAGCGCAACCAAAGGTGACCTCGCCCAAGCAGGCGACGTTGACGTCGGTATCGTAGCCGCAGGGGACCTTGAGCTCGTTTTGGATGGTGCCCAGTAGGTCAAAGTAACGCCATGCGGTCTTGGGCGTCTCCAAGATCTTGCCGTACTGGGGCGAGGCAGGGTTGACCGCGGTGGGGCCAAAGGCGCCGATGCCCAGGGCGGCGATGCCCTTGTCTGCAAACCATGCGTTGACGGCCTCGACGGTCTCCTGCGGGGTCGTGGTCGCGATCTGCTCGCGCTCTAGGACCGTACCGTCCGCATAGCCCGTGGCGCAGACCATCTTGGTGCCGCCGGCCTCGAGTGCTCCGATAAGCTGCTGCTCTGCCATAGTATTCCTCTCTCTGGGACGAGTTGCTCCGTGACTAGAGTATAGAGCTCTAAACCATTTAAGAAAGCGCTATAAAAAGATGCCCTGCAACGCGGCGGGCGGTGCGGGGCATCTTTGGTTGCTTTAGTTGCCGGGCCGTCCTTACCCGCGCGGCTTGATTTTATCACGCAGGGACTTGAGGTTTTCGAGCGCGGCGTTGAGCGTTTCGTCTCGCTTGGCAAAGTGGAAGCGAATCAGATGGTTGACGGGCTCACGGAAGAAGCTTGAGCCCGGCACAGCGCCCACGCCAACCTTGGAGGCGAGATCCTCGCAGAAGTCGAGGTCGCTGTCGTAGCCAAACTCCGAGATATCCATCATCACGTAGTAGGCGCCCTGCGGCACGTTATGCTCAAGACCGATACTGTCGAGCCCTTGGCAGAACAGGTCGCGCTTAGCGGTGTAGAGGTCGAGGACCTCCTGGTAATAGCTGTCGTCGAAGTTGAGGGCGGTAACGACGGCTTCCTGCAGGGGCGCGGCAGCGCCCACCGTGAGGAAGTCGTGGACCTTCTTGATGCGTTCGGTAATCTCGGCCGGGGCGATGGTGTAGCCCAGACGCCAACCGGTGATGGAGTAGGTCTTGGACAGCGAGCTGCAGCTGATGGTGCGCTCGAACATGCCGGGCAGCGTGGCCATATAGACATGCTCGTGGGGCGCATAGACGATGTGCTCGTAGACCTCGTCGGTGATGCAGTAGGCGTCGTACTTCTTGCACAGGTCGGCAATAAAAGTGAGCTCCTCGCGAGTAAAGACCTTGCCGCAGGGGTTGGACGGGTTGCACAGGACGATGGCCTTGGGGTCGTTGTCGCGGAAGGCCGCCTCGAGGACCTCTCGATCGAAGTCGAACGTGGGCGGGTTGAGCGGCACATAGATGGGCTCAGCGCCCGAGAGAATCGTGTCGGCACCGTAGTTCTCGTAGAACGGCGAGAAGATGACGACCTTGTCTCCGGGGTTCGTAACCGTCATCATGGCGGCCATCATGGCCTCGGTGGAGCCGCATGTGACTACGATGTTCTCGTTGGGGTTGATCGGCATGCCCATAAAGTGCTCCTGCTTGGTCGCGAGCGCCTCGCGCATGGCCTGGGAACCCCAAGTGATGGAGTACTGGTGATAGAGCGGCTCGGGGTCGGTCGCGATAGTGCCGAGGCTCTCGAGTAACTGCACCGGGGGATCGAAGTCGGGGAAGCCCTGCGAGAGGTTGACGGCGCCGTACTTATTAGAGATGCGCGTCATGCGGCGGATGACCGAATCGGTAAACGTTGCCGTGCGGTTGGATAGTTCTTTCATGCCGGTCCTTTCGAGCATTTGCAGTGGGGCAAGTTTACTCCTATGAAACCGGTGGGATTTGCTCGAAATGGTCTCGAAAAACTCTTTGGTTGATTTCCGATCTCAGCCGAACACATTGAGCAAATAGGCCATTCCCGCAGT
>UQXC01000074.1 GCA_900544995.1 uncultured Collinsella sp.
AGTCCCTTGCGGCGTAGTTCTTATTTAAGCCGTCCAAGTTTTGGGGTGCAGTTCAGTGCGCAGCAGGGGTTCTTTCATGTCCGAGGACGTCCGCGAAGGTTAGCCCTCAGATCCTGCGGTGGGAGACTTAGGCCTCGTTGTACACCGTCTTGAGCTTCAGCAGGTGCTGATAGCGGTCCATAGCGGCCTGCTCATTCTCCTTGAAGAGCTCCTCGGCGCGCTCGGGGAAGGAACGCGTCAGCGAAGCGTAACGGGCCTCGTTCATCAGGAACTCCTGATAACCGCCCGCGGGCTCCTTGGAATCGAGCGAGAACTTCTTGCCGGCAGCAGCCTCGGGGTTGAAGCGGAAGAGGTTCCAGTAACCGCACTCGACAGCCTTCTTCATCTCGGCCTGGCAGTTCTGCATGCCGCCCTTCTTGATGGAGTGCATCTCGCAGGGGCTGTAGCCGATGATGAGGGACGGGCCGTCGTAGGCCTCGGCCTCGTGGATGGCCTTAAGGGTCTGAGCCGGGTTGGCGCCCATGGCGACCTGCGCCACGTAGACGTAGCCGTAGCTCATGGCAATTTCGGCCAGAGACTTCTTCTTGGTCACCTTGCCGGCAGCGGCGAACTGAGCGACCTGGCCCAGGTTCGAGGCCTTGGAGGCCTGACCGCCGGTGTTGGAGTAGACCTCGGTGTCGAAGACGAAGACGTTGACGTTGTGGCCGGAAGCCAGGACGTGGTCCAGGCCGCCGAAGCCGATGTCGTAGGCCCAACCGTCGCCACCGAAGATCCAGAAGGACTTCTTGGTGAGGTAAGCCTTGTCGGCGAGGATCGCCTTGGAAGCGTCGCAGCCGCACTTCTCGAGCTCGGCAACGTAGGCGGCGGCAGCGGTCTTGGAGGCCTCGGCGTCGTTGACGGAGTCGATCCAAGCCTGACCGGCGGCCTTGAGCTCGTCGGACGGACCGTCAGCGGCGATGATCTCCTGCGTAGCAGCGATCAGCTTCTTCTGGACGGCCTCGTAGCCGACGGCCATGCCCAGACCGTGCTCGGCATTGTCCTCGAACAGGGAGTTGTTCCACGCCGGGCCGTGACCGTCCTTATCCTTGCAGTAAGGAGCGGTGGCAGCGGGGTTGCCCCAAATGGAGGAGCAGCCGGTGGCGTTGGAGATGAACATGCGGTCGCCGGCAACCTGGGTCACCAGACGTGCATAGGCGGTCTCGGCGCAGCCGGCGCAGGAGCCGGAGAACTCCAGGTAAGGCTGCTTAAACTGGCTGCCCTTGACGTTGGCCGCGATGAGCTCCTTCTTCTCGGAGACGTTCTCGACCATGTAGTCCCAAACGGGCTGCTGGTCCATCTCCTGCTCGGTGGGAACCATCTCGAGGGCGCCCTTGGGGCAGACCTTGACGCAGTTGGTGCAGCCCATGCAGTCGAGCGGGGACACGGCCATGGTGAACTTCATGCCCTTGGCCTTGGGGCCCATGGCGTCGAGCGTGCGAGTAGCCTCGGGCGCGGCGGCAGCCTCGTCCTCGGTCATCGCGAACGGACGGATGGTGGCATGCGGGCACACATAGGCGCACTGGTTGCACTGGATGCACTTGGTCTCGTCCCAGTGGGGAACGACCACGGCAACGCCGCGCTTCTCGTATGCGGAGGCGCCCAGCTCAAACTGGCCGTCGGCGCAATCGACGAAGGCGGAAACAGGCAGGCTGTCGCCATCCATGCGATCGATGGGCTCGAGCAGGTTCTTGACCTGCTGGGCGATAGCGGACTTGGTCTCCTCGGAGAGCTCGACGGGAGCAACATCCTCGGCGGTAGCCCAGTCGGCCGGAACCTCGAACTTACGGAAAGCGGTAGCGCCGGCATCGATGGCCTTGTGGTTGGCGTCGACGATGGCCTGGCCCTTCTTCATGTAGGACTTGGTAGCCGCGTCCTTCATGTACTGCAGGGCGTCCTCGGCGGGCAGGACCTTAGCCAGCGCGAAGAAGGCGGACTGGAGCACCGTGTTGGTGCGCTTGCCCATGCCGACCTTGGCAGCCAGGTCGATAGCGTCGATCAGGTAGACGTTGACGTTGTTGTTCGCGATGTAGCGCTTGGCCACGGCGGGCATGTGCTCGGCGAACTCCTCGTCGCTCCACTGGCAGTTGACCAGGAAGGTGCCGCCCGGCTTGACGTCGCGGACCATCTTGAAGCCCTTGACGATGTAGCTGGGGTTGTGGCAAGCGACAAAGTCGGCCTTGGTCACGTAGTACGGCGAGCGGATCGGAGAATCACCAAAGCGCAGGTGCGAGACGGTGACGCCGCCGGTCTTCTTGGAGTCGTACTGGAAGTAGGCCTGGACGTACTTGTCGGTGTGGTCGCCGATGATCTTGATCGAGTTCTTGTTGGCGCCGACGGTACCGTCGCCACCCAGACCCCAGAACTTGCACTCGATGGTGCCGGGGGCTGCGGTGTTGGGCGCATCCTCGACCTCGGGCAGGCTCAGGTTGGTCACGTCATCGACAATGCCGATGGTGAACTCGCGCTTGGGCTCGTCCTTCTTGAGCTCCTCGAAGACAGCGAACGCGGACGCGGGAGGCGTGTCCTTGCTGCCCAAGCCATAACGGCCGCCGACGACCTTGATGCCCGTCTTGCCGGCCTCGTAGAGAGCGGAGACGACGTCCTGGTAGAGCGGCTCGCCGATAGAACCCGGCTCCTTGGTACGGTCCATGACGGCAATCTTCTGGACGGTCTCGGGGAGAACGTCGACGAAGTGCTTGATGGAGAACGGACGGAACAGACGAACCTTGACCAGGCCGACCTTCTCGCCGTGAGCGTTGAGGTAGTCGATGACTTCCTCAAGCACGTCGCAGAAGGAGCCCATGCACACGACGACGCGGTCGGCATCGGGAGCGCCGTAGTAGTTGAACAGGCCGTAATCGGTGCCGAGCTTCTCGTTGATCTTCTTCATGTAGCCCTCGACGACGGCGGGAAGCTCGTCGTAGACCTTGTTGCAGGCCTCACGGTTCTGGAAGAAGATATCGCCGTTCTCGTGGCTGCCGCGGGTGTGCGGGTGCTCAGGGTTGAGCGCGTGGTCGCGGAAAGCCTGGACGGCGTCCATGTCGCACATCTCGGCCAGATCCTTGTAGTCCCACATGGCGACCTTCTGGATCTCGTGGCTGGTGCGGAAGCCGTCGAAGAAGTTAAGGAACGGGGTCTTACCCTCGATGGCGGCAAGGTGAGCCACCGGCGAGAGGTCCATGACCTCCTGGACGTTGCCCTCGGCGAGCATGGCGAAGCCGGTCTGACGACAGGCCATGACGTCAGAGTGATCGCCAAAAATGTTCAGGGCGTGGGAAGCGACGCAACGCGCGGAGACGTGGAAGACGCCCGGGAGCTGCTCGCCCGCGATCTTGTACATGTTCGGGATCATCAGGAGCAGACCCTGAGAAGCCGTGTAGGTGGTGGTCAGAGCACCGGCGCCCAGCGAACCGTGAACGGTACCGGCTGCACCTGCCTCGGACTCCATCTCGACGACCTTGACCGGGGTGCCGAAGATATTCTTGCGACCCTGGGCCGCCCACTGGTCGACATGGTCGGCCATCGGGCTGGACGGCGTAATGGGATAGATTCCCGCTACCTCGGTGTACGCATACGAAACATATGCGGCCGCCTCGTTGCCGTCCATAGACTTAAACTTACGCGCCATATACCCCTCTCCTCTCATATAGGTATACAGGCCCCGGCGATCGCCGGGATGTTGGCGTGATGGGATTTACGCTGTTGCTTCCAATCATCTGGCAGGCAGGCTCAGCAGCAGGTACGTGGCGTGGAGAGAAGACATGCCGAGGCGAGGGCCAGCTGATGCGCCCCACAGACCCGACCGCCCGTCTTGCACATGACCGAGCGCCGCAAAGGCCGCATGCCGGATGCTCCCGGGCACGCCCCGGCGATGGGAAGCGCCCGCAACGGAAATCCGCATGCGGGTTTATTGTACCCCGCCGTCAAGTGTAATTTCGACAAATATAGGCGGGCGGTAAAGGTTTACCTCGAGTGACCATCAAGGGCAAAATTGATCCTTCCGTCACCGAGGGACCAAATGGCAGCTGCGGTGAAATAGGAACTGTTTTTGCCGGCCGTAGCCTTAAACAGCCCCTATTTCACCGCAACTTATTTAGGAGATGAGTCAGAGGGCGCCGAGGAGGATGGCGTAGGTTGTGGATTCTCCGAGCTTGAGCTCGTCACCGGGGTTGAGCTGGGCGAAGCGGCCGGGCTCGACCTGGGTGCAGACGTTCGTCGCACCGTTTACCACCACGGTTCCGTTGGTGGACGACAGGTCCTCAACGTACCAGACATTTTGGTCATCGCACCACACGTGGGCATGGCGAGCCGAAACGTCATCGCCCACATCGGTGATGCCGCCCTCCCCCGTTGCCAGCGCGCCGATCTCGACGCCTTCCTCACTCGGCTGAATCCAGCGCGGGACGCTCACCGCGTAGCCGTTTTGCACGCGCAGCAGTCCCAGCGGATGCGCCGGCGCGACCTCGTGCTCGCCCGACTTGGAACCAAGGCGGGCGTGAGAGCAAACGGCATAGGGAACGAATCTTGCGGATGTACTCCTCGACGTCAGGCAGGTAAGCCCCACGAAGTCACCGGGGAGGCCCAAGCGGCCCGGCACCACTTCCAGATTCTGACCAGGGCGAGTCGTTCGCCGGTGGCTGAAGGCTCGCTCCCACCCAAAAGGGGAGATTCGCGTTGTTCCCCAATCGCTCTCGCATCTTTCATTTTGCTCGAGGTGGGCTATAAAAACTTTCCTGGTGAAAGGCGGCGATTGGTTTCCTTTCTTTCTAGAGGAGCGCGCCTGTAATCTGTTTTCATCCTAAATCAAGTTAAGATCGGACCTTCCAGAGGCAAGTCGACTCAAACTGCGAGGCTCCATGTTGGAATAAAGAGCGCTGTCGAAGTGCCAACAACACAAAGCTTGCCAGTCTCAAATAGAACCTTTTGGGAGTCCGATTGGGCCGCACACCGAATCCCCGCTGGTGGTTTTTTATAGCTGCGCAACAATAAACAAGGTTAGTGCCAGTCCAGCATGAAATTGAGGAACGTATGCATTTTTTCTCAGTAAGTGATCGTCGTTACTGCTTCGATGAGGTCACTCGCAATTGCTTTCAGGTTGACCAAGCATCAGAAGATGCGCTTCGCATATTTGAAGCATCGGGAAGAACGGTCAACTCGAAGTTGCTAACAAAGTCACTTGCTGCGAAAGGCTACGACCAAACGACCATAGCAGAACTTGAAGACGACATTGATGAGTATCAACGATTGTCTGAGCGGACTTTCTTAACAAAAGACACGCCTCGAAAACTTAGATCCATCGAACTCCACGTTTCACATGCATGCAACCTTGGTTGTAGTTACTGTTTTGCCGGTAAAGGAGATTATGGAACGTCTCCTCTGCTGATGACAGACGAGATAGCCTTCAAGGCGGTCGACTACCTCGTCGCAAGTTCATCGGAAAACGAAACGCTTGCGATCGTCTTTTTTGGTGGGGAACCCATGATTAACGAGCCGCTGATATGGAAAACGGTCGACTATTCAAAAAGAATATACCCCAATAGAAACTTTACCTATTCTATTACGACCAACGGAACGCTTTTGAATGACACTGCTGTGAATTCTTTCAAGGAGCACGGGTTTTCTGTTCTGATTAGTCTCGATGGTACAGGATGCAAGCACGATGCATCGCGCCCGTACAAGACGGGAGGCGGCTCTTTCTCCGATATCGACAAAAACGTTCGTCGTTTTTCCGAGTCGTTCCCCTTCGGCGCAAGAGCGACCTTAACAAATAATAACTGTAACCTTGTTGAAGACTATCTTCAGTTTAAAGAGATGGGCTTCAGAAGGATTTACTTCTCGCCCGTGAGCTCATTCGATGAGAATATCAAACTCGACGAACACTCATTAAACAAAATCAGGGCGGGCCTAATAGATTTGGCGGATCAATATCTCAAACAGATTGATCAAGGGGAAAAGCCCTTGTTTAGAACATTGAAAACTGCAGTTGATTTGATTATGAGCAACAGGATCGCCTTTGTCGGATGCGGGGCTGGCAGGCGTTTTATTTCCGTGACTCCCGAAGGGGACGTATACCCCTGTCACAGGTTTGTCGGGATGATGCGATTCAAAATGGGCAACATCGTCACCGGAATTGACGAAACTAGGTATATTGAAAACTGGAGTCAGGGTGTCGAAAAAAGAATTGACTGTACGGACTGTTGGGCTCGGTCTTTCTGTGGTGGGGGCTGTAGCTGGGAGGCTGCAGACGAGCACGGCTACTTGCCCAAGAGTCTACACCCTGCATCATGTGAATATAGAAAAATGTGCTACGAGATGGCTTTTGACCTTATTTCCCGCCACTCATCTTCGCAGGAGAAAAGTCAACGAGAAGCTACTGTATCGGAATAAGCGGTTCAGCGCATTGCTGTCACCATTGTGGAGGTGTTCGTTCTTCTGATTACCTTCTGCGAAGCTTATTGCTACGTTCGCCGAAACCATTCTAGAAATATGGTGAACTAGACATCTTGGTTTGTTATACACAATATTGAGGTTTTTCTGCACTCAAAGGGAGGTAGTCGTGAAGCATATTCATCCGATTAATCCAGGAAGTGGCGACGAGGCAGGCGTGAAGCCGATGTCTTTTGACTGCCTCTTGGGCATTACTGACATCTGTACTGTTTATGATAAAGCAGATGGCTGTGGTGCATACGATTACTGCGACTATGACATGGATGGCGGCAGCATCTGCGTTGTAGATCACTGTGGCATTGATCAAACGTAGTCTCTAATTGGATTAAGGTGAGGAGCTGTTATGAAGCATATCCATCCTGTTGGTTCAAATGAACATCCTCCCGTTGAGCCTTGTTGTCTTGGAGTTGATATATGCAATTTTTACGACATCGCCGAGTGCCCTGTTGCGGATTGGTGCTATGTCGATAAAGAATCAAGCTGTGTTTTGCCAGCAGATTGGTGCGATCCAGTTGACGAGTAGTTTTGTGGCTAGGAACTATTTGGTCCAATTCAAAATAAGATGGGAACAAATACCAAAATCTCGTGTCTGGGAGGAGTTATGCCATTATTGCAAGGTCTCGTTGGATTAGCCTTTATACTTGCGTTATATCTGGCACCTTTTTTAATTCTATTCTTCATTATCCGACTCTTTCTTCGGAGAAAATAGGAGTGTCACGCAAACATTAGCGTCCTTGATTATCGACTTTATCCGAACACCTCCCACATTCATCCGCACATGTGCGGA
>UQXC01000075.1 GCA_900544995.1 uncultured Collinsella sp.
TCGACACCGCCGAGTTCGCGATCCCCGGCCTTGACGACGAGTTCCGCGTCATCGTGTCTCCGTGGATCCTCTCCTCGCTGATCACCGATCGCCTTGCCGCTTACTACGAGACGGTCACCAAGCACAACCTCAACTACCGTCGTTACTATCACCAGTTCGACTACTAATCGGTGACAACTAAGCTACTGATCAAGAAGCACCCTGCCCGGGCGCATGCGTCCGGGCATTTTTATGCCGAAATTCGCAAGAAAGGGGAATCGAATGAGGCAGTTTATCGTTGCATCCCATGCTCATTTTGCGTCTGGAATCGTCGAGAGCATTGGGCTGCTCTCCGGTGAGCGCGAAAACGTCCATGCGCTGTCTATGTATGTCGACGGAAACGAGGACCTGACCAAGGAGGCCGCAGCGGTTCTCGATGGGTTTGCTGCGGACGACGAGGTTGTCGTGTGCACTGACCTGTTCGGCGGCAGCGTCAACAACGAGTTCACCAAGATCGTCCAGACGCGTCCCAACACGCACCTAGTGACCAATATGAACCTGCCGCTCCTTATTCAGCTGCTGTTCGTGCCCGACTCCACCCCAATTGATGAGGCCATTCGCCAGATCGTCGAGGCGGACGACACCAAGGTCAAGTACGTCAACGACCTGCTGGGGCAGGCCGAACTCGATGAGTTTTAATCGCTAGGGAGCACATCATGATTCAGATGATTCGCGTGGACTATCGACTGCTGCACGGCCAGGTTGCCGTTAGCTGGACTTCGGCTCTGGGTGCCGACTGCATCCTGTTGGTAAGCGACACGGTCCTCAATGACAAGCTTCGTCTGCAGGCCCTGTCCCTTGCAAAACCGGAGGGCTGCAAGGTTGTCGTCAAAAACACCGAGGATGCCGTCAAGGCGCTCCAGAGCGGTGTGACCGATAAGTACAAGCTCTTCGTAGTTTGCGAGACGATCCAGCAGGCCGGTGCCGTCGCCAAGGCGATGGGCGTCAAGAAGATCAACCTCGGCAATGTTGCCTTTAGCGAGGATGCCCGCCAGGTCTCGACGAGCGTGTTCCTTACGCCCGAAAACGAGGCATACGTCAAAGAACTGCTCGGCGAGGGCTACGAGCTGTTCATTCAAATGATTCCGGCAGATGCGAAGACTGACGCCGCGAAGGTCATCGGTTAGGGGCCATCATGGTTATCAAGACAATCCTGATTTTCCTTATTGCCCTTTTGGGCTATTCCGAGTGGCTGACCGGTACGAGCTACCTCCAGCGCCCGATTGTGCTCGGACCTCTGGTTGGCCTTGTCATGGGCGACATGGTGACCGGCACGATCATGGGCGCCACGATGGAGCTTGCCATGGTCGGCGCCATCTCGGTCGGTGCGTATAACCCGCCCGATACGATTTCCGGAACCATCCTGGGTGTGTCGCTTGCCATGCAGGCCGGCGCGGACGCTTCGGCGGCCCTGACCCTGGGCATTCCCATCGCAACGATCGTCCTGGCGCTCGATACGGCCCTGGGCCAGCCGGTCATGCTGCTGCTGGTGCACCGTATCGACAAAAACGTCGAGGACGGGGACACCAAGGCCATCACGCGCAACATGCTCATCGCCGGTTACGCGCAGAGCTGGTGCGGCCTGCTGATTATTCCCCTGGCATTCTTCTTTGGCGCCGATGCTGTTGCCAGCCTGCTCAACATCATCCCCGATTTCGTTCAGACCGGCATGGATGTCGCCGCCGCCTTCTTGCCCGCACTCGGCTTTGCGATGCTGGCGCAGATGATTATGAACAAAACGGTGGCTCCGTTCTTCTTCGCTGGCTTCTTCCTCGTCGCCTACTTTGGCATTAGCACGACGGGCGTGGCGATCTTTGCCGCGATCATCGTCGTCGCGATGACGGTTTTGGGTGATAAGAAAAAAGCGGAGCAGCCCGCAGTGGCAACCGAGGATCCTGCGATTGGGAGTGGGTTCGATGAGTTTTAAGTTTGAGTCTTCTTACGACGGGCTGATTTCCCGCGCAGACCTTAAGAAGTTGTTCTGGCGCTCGATTCCCTATGAGCATTCGTGGAACTACGAGCGTATGGGCCATATCGGCTTTATGTGGGCCCTTATGCCGATTCTTCGCAAGCTGTATCCGCAGGATGCGGACTTTAAGGCCGCCCTTAAGCGCCATATGGAGCTCTATAACGTCACGCCGTACATCTCGACGCTCCCCATGTCCATCGCCGCTGCAATGGAGGAGGTCAACGCTACTGACGATAGCTTTGACACGAGCGCGATCTCTAATGTCAAGCTTGCTTTGATGGGACCGCTGTCCGGCGTGGGTGATGCCTTCTACTGGGGCACGCTGCGAATTTTGGCAACGGGTGTCGGCACGTCGCTGGCGCTGCAGGGCTCCATTCTTGGCCCGATTTTGTTCCTGCTCGTGTTCAACGTCCCTCACTACATCATCCGTTACCTGCTGACGTTTGTGGGATATCGCTTTGGCTCGGACATGATCAGCAAGGTCCAGGAATCGGGCATTATGGACACGATCGTCAAGATGGCCTCTATCATGGGCGCCATGGTGATCGGTGCTATGACCATGGAGATGGTCACCGTGGACATTCCGCTCATGGTCGGCGCGGGCGATGGTGCTCAGACGCTGGCCGAGCTGCTCAACGGAATCTTCCCGGGCTTTGTCACGATGGGGCTGTTTGGAATCGTCTATCTCATGCTCAAGAAGAAGATGAATCCGCTGCTCATCATGCTCGTGATCCTGCTCGTGAGTATCGCCGGCGCGTTCTTTGGAGTGCTTGGTGTCCAGTAGAGTATCCGTCATAATGAGAACAATGTAAGAGGGGGCGTCGCGCACACTGTGCTGCGGCGCCCTTTTGCCGAAAGGTGGACAAGATGGAGTATCCGCAGCTTGCCGTCATGAATATCAGCCATCGTTATTTTGACCTTGAGGAATTCTTTTCTTCGGCAGCGGCCTCGGGTTACACGTGTTGCGAGCTTTGGACCGGGGCGATGCATCTGTATGTCGATTGCCATGGATACGATTCGCTCGAGCAGGTGCGGGAGCTGTCGCAGCGGTATGGGGTTCGGATTGTGGGGCTTTGTCCCGAACAGAACAACCCCAAGCCGTGGAATATCGCGGCGCGCGGGAATGAGGCGCGTGCCCGCACGCTCGCGTACTTTAAGAACGTTGTGGATATTGCGGCGGAACTTGGAGCCGAGCAGGTCATGGTCTCGAGCGGCTGGGCATTTTTGAACGAGCCAATCGAGGACGCGTGGGGTCGAAGTGCCTCGATGCTGCGTGCGATTGCCGAGCATGCGGGAGAGCGCGGCGTGCGGCTGGTGCTCGAGGCCCTACAGCCGGTTGAGTCGATGATCGTGAACTCGGCGGCCGACACGAAGCGCATGATCGAGGCGGTTGATCATCCGGCACTTAAGGCGTGTCTGGATTTGGGCGCTATGGCGGTGGCGGGGGATACCATCGACGATTATTTCGATCTGCTTGGCGATGATGTCGCCCACGTGCATTTTGTCGATGTTGCGGCAGACGGCACGACGCATCTTGCCTGGGGTGACGGCGACCGCGATATGCGCGCCGACCTGGATAGGCTGGTGGCGCGCGGCTATCGCGGAGTTGTTTCGGCCGAGACCTATGACTGGCGCTATTTCGCCAATCCTGCGGCGGCCGACGCTCAGGTTATGGCGGAGTACCGACGCGCGATTGGCGCCTAGGTGGGGTTGGGTTGCGGCAATCTGCCCTATGTTTCCAAATGAATACGGTGTGAGCGGCTGCGATGGATTTTCCCCGCAAGCACTCTAGTATGCTAAAGTACCCAGAAGACCGGCGGAGCTATGCCGGTCTTCTGTTCTATATGAAACGCAGCATGAGGAGGCTCACCAGATGACGGCCACACCGTGGGGATTCCGGGACATATTGCCCGAGGAGGCTCAGGCGCGCGAGGAGATTGCGCTGACGGTGAAGGGCTGCTTTAGGGATCATCATTACCTTCCGGTCGAGACGCCGCTGCTCGAGGACAAGGGCTCGCTCGAGGAGGGCGGCCGCATTGCGGACACGCCGTTTAAGCTCTTTGATGACGACGGTCGCCTGCTGGTGGTCCGTCCCGACAACACGCTGCCGATCGTTCGCCTGGTTTCGACTCGCATGCGTGCGGCCGATCTGCCGCTGCGCCTGCGCTACGAGGCGCCGGTGGTCCGCGAGTGTCAGCGCAATGCCGGTGGCTCGCGTCAGTTTACGCAACTGGGTTTTGAGCTCATCGGCGCGGGCGACACCGCGGGCGATGTCGAGATTGTCTCACTGGTGGCCGAGGCCGTGCGCAAGCTGGCACTTCCCGGTGCGCGCATTATCGCGGGCAGCGTGCGTCCGTTTAAGGAACTGCTTGCGGCGTGCGAAGATCGCGAGCTGGCTGCCGAGGCGCTGCGCTGCGTGCACGCCAACGACTTTGTGGGCCTCGATGCCCGCGTGGCGGCAAGTGCTGAGCCCGAGGCCGTCAAGGCCGCCATTAGCGAGCTGCCGCGCCTGCACGGTGGTGCCGAGGTGCTCGACCGTGTCGACGCGCTGCTGGCGGCGGCGGGCATTGTCGCGTCGCTTACGCGCGAGCTGCGTGCCCTGGTCGAGGGCCTGGCTCCCGAGGACGCCCAGGTACTGTCCTTCGACTTCTCCATCATGAACTCGTTTGATTACTACACGGGCCTGGTCTTTAAGGCCTATGCCGGTGGCCTGCCCGATCCGGTGGGTTCGGGCGGACGCTACGACTCCATCTTTACCGGTGCATTTGGCGATGGCATCGAGGTGCCGGCGGCGGGCTTCGCCTTTTCGCTCGAGCGCCTGGAGGCCGCGCACACCTCGGCCGAGGACGCTGCTTCCGATGGCGATCACGCCGCGGGCCGTGGCGCCGAGGGTCCGCTGCGCATTGCCGTGCCCAAGGGCTCGCTTAAGGCCGACACACTCGACGTGCTCGAGGCCGCGGGCTTGGATGTCTCTGAGCTGCGCGACCCCGGCCGTCACCTCATCGTGCGCGGCCGCGACACACACGCTGGTGAGGGCACGGTCGGCGATATCGAGTTTGTCATCGTGCGTCCCAGCGACGCACCCGCTTTTGTGGGCTGTGGCGGCGCCGACTGCGGCATCTGCGGCTGGGACTCGCTCATCGAGGCCGACCTCAACCTGCTGCAGCTGGTCGACCTGGGCTACGGCCTGTGCACGTTTATCGAGGCGGAGCCCGCGTGGCGCGCTGGCCAGGCCGAGCGCAACTATGCCCGTCGCGGTTCTCTTCGCGTGGCCACCAAGTACCCGCGCATCGCGAGCGCTTGGTATGCCGAACGCGGTGTGAATGTCGACATCGTTTCGCTGCACGGTAACATCGAGCTGGGTCCCATTGTCGGTATGACCGACCGTATCGTGGATATCACCGCCACGGGCGCCACGCTGCGCGATAACGACCTGGTCATCACCGGCCGCATCATGGACTGCACGGCCCGTTTCTTTGTCAATCCGGGCGCCGCTCGCCTGGATCCGCGCGTACGCAATCTGGCAGATCGCCTGACCGCGGCCGTGAAGGACAAGCATTTTGAGCCCGTCGCGGGCTCGGCACAATAGCGCGAGCACGCACGGGCGCCCCAACGTACGGGCTGCGGGCCGTTGGCGCCGCCGCCCGACCTCTCGTTTTTCGAACATAATCTCGACCGATAGGGGATACCGATATGAAGACGATCAAGCTTGCTCCCGGTGAGCGCCTCGTTACCAACCAGCTCAACCGCAAGGGCGTGTTGCCACAAAACATCGTCGACGCCGCCCGCGATATCGTGGCCAACGTACGCGCCAACGGCGATGCCGCGGTGCGCGATTACTGCCAGCGTTTTGACGGCGTTGAGCTGCAGAGTTTTCGCCTGCCGCAGGAGCAGATTGATGCTGCACTCGAAGGCCTCGATCCTGCCTTTGTCGCGGCTCTCGAAAAGGCCGCACGCCAGATCCGCGAGTTCCACCAGCGTGAGGTCGAGCAGAGCTGGTTTACCACGCGCCCGGACGGCACGATGCTCGGCGTTAAGGTGACCCCGCTTGCCGCTGCCGGCATTTACGTGCCAGGCGGTCGTGCGCAGTATCCCTCCACGGTGCTTATGAACGCCATCCCTGCCAAGGTGGCTGGCGTTAAGCGCGTGGTCATGGTGACCCCGCCGCAAAAAGATGGCCTAATCAGCCCCTATACGCTCGCGGCTGCCAAGCTCGGCGGCGTGGACGAGATCTATATGGTGGGTGGCGCCCAGGCCGTGGCCGCGCTGGCGTACGGTACCGAGACCATTCCGCGTGTCGACAAGATTACCGGCCCGGGTAACGCCTTTGTCGCCGCTGCCAAGCAGATTGTCTCGTGTGACGTGGGTATCGATATGGTTGCTGGTCCCTCCGAGGTCTGCGTGCTGGCCGATGCCACGGCCAAGCCCATGGTGGTTGCGGCCGACCTGATGGCCCAAGCCGAGCACGATCCGCTCGCTGCCTGCTATCTGGTGACCTGCGACGAGCAGTTTGCGCACGAGGTCGAGGCGGGCATCGATATCTTGGTCGCGCAGTCGCCGCGTGCCGAGATCACGCGCGCCTCGCTCGATAACGAGGGCACCATCGTGGTGGCTGCCGATATGGCTGCCGCCGTCGAGGCCGTGAACACCGTGGCGCCCGAGCACCTTGAGCTGCACTGCAAGGACGCGATGGGTCTGCTCGGCGGTATTCGCAACGCCGGCGCCATCTTTGTGGGCGCTTGGAGCTCCGAGCCGCTCGGCGATTACGTCGCCGGCCCCAACCACACGCTGCCGACCGGTGGCACGGCCATGTTCTCCAACCCGCTTTCGGTCGAAGAGTTCGTCAAGCGCTCGAGCGTTATCTGCTATACGCCCGAGGGCCTGCTCTCCGACGCTCCCGCTACGCAGCGCCTGGCCGAGGCCGAGGGCCTGTGGGCACACGCGCTTTCCGCCGCTC
>UQXC01000076.1 GCA_900544995.1 uncultured Collinsella sp.
GGGTCAGCCCGTGGGAGGCCAGGGCGCCGCTGACCGGTGGACGGCACCGAGCCGTACGCTAGAACTGAGAAGGGGGAGGCCTCGCGGCCTCCCACTTTTTTGCGTTGTACACACGGTGTACTTTGGGACCTAGCTCCCCCGTATGCGCTCTTACTGTTTGGCTGTATTTTGAGTCCTTCTAGAGTATTTGAGCGATAATTACTCGCATTGGCGTTAGGGAGGGCTTGATGTTTACCGTATTTGTCTTGGGCAATATTGCTTCGGGTAAGTCGACTGCCTGCCGCTATTTCGAATCTCGTGGCGCTATGCTTATCGATCTGGATGAGCTTGCAAAATCGCTGTATGTGCCGGGCTCTGATATCGTCAATGCTCTCGCGGATGAATTCGGTTGGGACATTTTGGATGAGGATGGCGGCATTCGCCGCAACATCCTCGCTTCTCGAGCTTTTGCTTCTCCTGATTCGGTCGCACGGCTCAATGGCATTGTGCATCCCGTTCTCATTGAACAGCTTTCGCTTAGGATTCTCGATCCGGTTTGTTGTACGGTTTCATCTCCTCGTTATCGCTTTGCAGTGGTCGAGGTTTCTGCTCCGACTGGTTTTGAGGATGCATTTGGCTTGGCTGATGAAATTTTGGTCATCAGCGCCCCTTTGTCAGTTCGTCGCGAGCGCGCTATTCAACGTGGCATGGAGCCATCTGATTTCGATGCCCGTTCTGCTTGCCAGCCCGAAGAGTCTGCGCTGTGCAATCTCGCTACAACTGTGATTGGCAATGCGGCAGACGATAACTCGCTCTTTGAACAACTGGACGCATGGCTTTCGCGCCATGGGTTCGGGGATGTAGTGGATAAGGAGGAGGCCGATGCCTAAGACACGTTTCCTTACGTGGTATCGCCTTATACCGCTGGCTGCCGTTTTTGCCTTCGGCCTTATCTCATTCGTTTACTCGTATGCTCCTGCCGCTTTCTTTAAGCCGCTGTATCCGATTGACTACGAGGCGTATGTAAAGCAATCCAGTATTTCGCATAATCTGGATCCGTATCTGGTGTGCGCTGTCATTAAGTCTGAATCGAATTGGGATCCCGAGGCCGAGTCGAATCAGGGTGCTCAGGGATTGATGCAGCTGATGCCCGAGACTGCCCAGGATATGATCGCCAAGGGCCTTGTCGACGGTGGCGAGTATTCGGCCGACAACCTTAACGATCCGGCTACGAATATCGAGTTTGGCTGTGCGTATCTTTCGTATCTTCTAGCGTATTTTAACGGGTCGACTGACAGTGCCATTGCCGCCTATAACGCCGGCATGGGCAATGTCGACGGATGGGCGCAGCAGAGTACGTCGCTTCATAATGCAATCACCTTTCCCGAGACGCAGGCGTATCTGATTCGTGTCAATAATGCCTGGGTTCGCTACAAGACCCTCTATCCCGATCGGTTCGTATAGGACTATGCCTGCCGCCTGCGTATACTGCAGATATATGAGTTAGGAGTATCCATGGCGGAATTTGAAGTAGAACGCGTTGGTGGTGAACTTAAGCGCTTTGGCGTTGAAGGCTCTGACGTGCCGTTTAAGGTCGTGTCTCCCTATGACCCTGCAGGCTCTCAGCCTAAAGCCATTGAGTCGCTTGTGCAGGGTGTGAGGGACGGAGACCGCTATCAGGTTTTGCTGGGCGTGACTGGTTCGGGCAAGACCTTCACGATGGCAAAGACTATTGAGGCCCTGGGAAAGCCGACGCTGGTCATGGCTCCGAATAAAACGCTCGCCGCTCAGCTTGCGAGCGAGCTCAAAGAGTTCTTTCCCAACAACGCTGTGGTCTACTTCGTCTCGTACTACGACTACTATCAGCCCGAGGCGTATGTGCCGCAAAGCGATACATATATCGAGAAAGACTCCTCGATTAACGAAGAGGTCGAGATGCTGCGCCATCAGGCGACCGCGTCACTGCTCTCTCGACGCGATGTGATCGTTGTCGCATCGGTCTCGTGTATCTATGGCATCGGCTCTCCAGAGGACTATGCGGGCCTAGCTCCAAACGTCGACAAGAAGGTGCCGCTCGAGCGCGATGACTTTATCCATGCACTTATCGACATTCAATATGATCGCAATGACTATGACCTGGCACGCGGCACGTTCCGCGTGCGCGGCGATGTTGTCGACGTGTATCCGCCTTATGCCGAGCATCCGTTGCGGTTTGAGTTCTTTGGCGACGAGGTCGAGCTGATTGCCGAGATCGATGAGGTCACCGGTGAGATGCTTCGTGAGTACGAGGCAATCCCCGTATGGCCGGCATCGCACTACGTGACCGAGAAGCCGAAGGTCAAGGCGGCTCTGAAATCGATCAGCGAAGAGTGCGAGAAGCGCGTGGCGGAGCTCAAGGCGACCGACAAGTTGCTCGAGGCGCAACGTCTGCAGCAGCGCACCGATTATGATCTTGAGATGCTCGAGACGATGGGCTTTTGCAACGGCATCGAGAACTACTCGCGTCATCTGGACGGTCGCAAGCCGGGTGAGCCGCCGTTTACCCTAATCGATTACTTTCCTAAGGATATGCTCTGCATCATCGATGAGAGCCATGTGACGGTGCCGCAGATTCGCGGTATGCACGAAGGTGACCGCTCGCGTAAGGTGACGCTGGTGGAACACGGTTTTCGCCTGCCCTCGGCGCTCGATAACCGCCCGCTTCGTTTCGATGAGTTTGAGGCGAGGATTCCCCAGTTCATCTACGTTTCGGCAACACCGGGTGACTATGAGCTGCGGGTTAGCCAGAACGACGTTGAGCAGATTATTCGTCCGACCGGTCTGCTCGATCCCAAGATCGATGTGCGTCCGGTTCGTGGGCAGATTGACGATCTTGAGGACGAGATTCGCGAGCGCGTTGCACGCAAGGAGCGCGTGCTGGTGACCACGTTGACCAAGCGCATGGCCGAGGACCTGACCGACCATCTGCTTGATGCGGGCATTAAGGTCAATTACATGCACTCTGATACGGCGACAATGGACCGTGTCGAGATCTTGCGAACGCTGCGCGAGGGCAAGATCGATGTTCTCGTTGGCATCAACCTGCTTCGCGAGGGTTTGGATCTCCCCGAGGTCTCACTGGTGGCAATTCTCGATGCCGATAAGGAAGGCTTCTTGCGCAACCGCCGTTCGCTGATTCAGACGATTGGCCGTGCGGCCCGTAACGCCGATGGCGAAGTCATCATGTATGCAGACGTTGTGACCGATTCGATGAAAGAGGCCATCGAGGAGACGCGGCGCCGTCGTGAGATTCAGATGGCATATAACGAAGAGCATGGCATTGTGCCCAAAACAGTGCACAAGGCCATTAACGACATCTCAAGTTTTATTGCCGAGGCCGAAAAAACCGTGGGTTCCAAGGGGCGCTCGAAGGGCGACTCTCTTGGCCATGGCGCATTCTATACGCCCGATGAGTCGGGTGAGGGCGGCGTGCCGGAAACGGTGGCGCCCGAGCAGACGCTTGCGGAGCAGTTGGAAGAACTGCCGCATGACGAGCTCGTGCGGATCGTCGAAACCATGGAAGAGGACATGCGTAACGCTTCTGCCGCCATGGACTTTGAGGAGGCGGCGCGTCTGCGCGATGCCGTCGTTCAGATTCGGGCGATGCTCGAGGGTGCGTCTGAGGGCGAGACGATCGAGCGCTTACGTTCGCAGGCCCGTAAGGGTTCCACGTTCGCATCGGGCAGAAAACGCCAGGGTGCACGGTTTAAGAAATAGCGAACAGGCCCCGAGTTCCCTGTGGAGCTCGGGGCCTATGTCTTTTGCGCGCTGGAATTCGTGCGTTAGAGGTCTGCGATCAGGGCTTCAGCACAACGGATGCCGTCGGTGGCCGCGCTCATGATGCCGCCGGCATATCCAGCTCCCTCACCACAAGGGTAGAGGCCCGGGGTCGACACGGCATGGCACGTTCGGTCTCGGGTGACAGTGACCGGTGAGCTCGAACGAGTCTCCACGCCGGTAAGAACGGCATCGGGACGGTCGTAGCCTCGTAGCTTTTTTCCGAGTAGGGGAAGTCCCAGGCGGAGCGACTCGACGATATGCTGCGGCAGGGCTTCGTCAATTGCCGTCCAGGTCACACCGAGCGGATAGGTGGGCTTTACCTTTCCGGGCGCCTTGCTGGCGCGTCCTGCGAGGAAATCTCCGACGAGTTGTGCCGGTGCGTTCCAGTTGGAACCGCCCAGGCGATAGGCGGCCGCCTCGCAGGCACGCTGGAGCTCGATGCCGGCGAGCGGGTCATCGTTGGGAAGGTCCTCAGGCGTGACGTTAACGAGCAGGGCGGCGTTTGCGTTGCGTCCGTCGCGGGCATTGAGGCTGGCGCCGTTGACGCACAGGTGGCCCTGTTCGGAAGAGGCGGCGACAACCTGTCCGCCGGGGCACATGCAAAACGAGAACACGCTGCGGCCGTTGGGAAGATGGGCAACAAGTTTGTAAGGGGCCGCCCCGAGCGCTGGATGTCCCGCCAAGGCTCCATATTGGGCTCGATCGATGTCGCGCTGCGGATGCTCGATGCGAACGCCCATGGCAAAGGTCTTTTGTGCGAGGGCCACGTTGTGGTCTTTAAGGAGCTCAAAAATATCGCGAGCAGAATGCCCGCAGGCGAGGATGAGGTGCTTTGTCTCGATTGGCTCGCAAGCGGCGTCTTGGGACGATTGGACATCAATACCGGTAATGGCGCCAGACGCGTCGATGTGAATGTCGACGAGCTTTGTTCGATAACGGACGACACCTCCGAGCTGCTCGATGCGCTGGGATATAGCGGTGACAACCGTGGGAAGGATGTCGGAGCCAATGTGCGGCTTGGCATCCCACAGAATATCGCGGGGCGCACCCGCCTCGACGAAGGTTTCGAGGATAAGGCGATGGGCGGGATTTTTTGTTCCCGTATTGAGCTTGCCGTCCGAGAAGGTCCCCGCGCCGCCCAGACCAAACTGGATATTACTCTCGGGGTCGAGGATGCGCTCCTTTAGAAAGAGGTCGATCGCTTGCGAGCGGCGAAATGCCGGGTCGCCGCGCTCGATGAGCAAGGGCTTAAGACCTGCTTCGGCGAGCGTAAGCGCAGCGAAAAGGCCGGCGCATCCGGCGCCGACAACGACAGGGCGTTCTTGAGGTGCGTCGGAGACGGGGGTGGGGAATGAAGACCCATCGTCTTCTATCGCGCGTACGCGCGAGCGGTCACGTTCGGCAACGCTGTCGACCGCTTCTCGCTCGAGGTGGGGACTAGTCAGCTCAACACGAAAGCTCAGGATAAAATGGACGTCTCGTTTTTTGCGGGCGTCGATTGACTTGCGGTGGAGCTCGATGGACTTGATCTCGGAGTCCTTGCAGCGTAGGACGCGCTTGGCGACTCGCTTGCCAACAATGAGGCAGGCATTTTCATCGCCGGCTTCATCGAGCGACGCGTTGACTTGGGTGATTTCGATCATCGAGGTCTCCTTAGAGGCAAGAAAGAGGCCGTCCGGTATCCCAGACGGCCCGAATGCGTTTTTGATTATAGACTGCGCGGCTACAGGCTGCTTGCAGCGCGAATGCCCGAGAGCCATGCCCACGCAAGGTTAAAGCCTCCGCAATCGGCGTCGATGTCGAGCGCTTCGCCGCAGACGTAAAGCGGGGCGTCGACAACGCTGCGCGCGCGTAGACTGGGTGTTGAGATACTCTCGACAGATACGCCACCACGCGTGACCTGTGCCGAGCGCTCCTCGGCTGTTCCCTCAACGAGCAACTTAAAGTGCTTGAGGATCGAGACCAGGTGGATGACATCGTTGGAGCCTGGATGGCACTGCTCGAACGCCGTGCAGACGACGCGGGAGAGTTGCGGGGCGAGCATGCCGTCGAGCCAACGGGGATCGCGGGGCGAAAAGCCGCCGAGCAGCTCAACGCGCCGGTTGAGCATATCGAGCAGCTCGTCTTTGGAGAGGTCGGGGAAAACGTCGAGCAGGATCGTATCACCGCGCTGGATACGACGGGAGAGGTTGAAGACAGCGACGCCCGAGATGCCGAAGGCTCGAAACAGTACTTCACCGTCTTCGTGCCAGAGCTCACTATGGTTACGGGTGAGCGTCAAGCGGGCGCGGACGCGCAGACCATCCAACGTCTTGAGTGCCGCCCGATCGCCAACGACCGTTGCCGATACGGGGCAGAGGATGGGGCGCAGCGAGGTGAGGGGGAGGCCAAACGTATCGGCGATACCGGTGGGGTTGCCGCCCGTGGCGATAATTACGGCATGTGCCTGCAGGGCTTCGTTCTTGCGAGGGACATCGGGGAGTGCCTTCCGAAGCGAGCGGAGCTCCGATTTTCGGTCGTCGTGCTTTTTTGCCTTTAGCGCCCGCGCTGGACGGTTTATTTGGAGTGCCCAGCCTTCGGGATCTTTGCGCGCCGTGGCAATATTGGCTCCGCAGATTAAGGTGATACCTAGGCGGTCGCAAACGTTGAGAAGCGCGTCGCGCACCGATTCGGCGCGAAGGGAGCGCGGGTACAGCCGGCCTTCCTCGGAGGTTGTCATGATGCCCAGCGAGGAGAAGAAACCCATAAGCTCTTGTTCGGGCCGGGGGCCCATAACGGATTCAACGAATGCGGGGTGGTTATACCGCTGTGGATCAATCGATTCGTTGGAGAGGTTGCAGCGGCCGTTGCCGGTCGCAAGGAGCTTAAGGCCGCAGGCGACATCGCGCTCAACGATGCAGACGCTTTTGCCAGCGCGTGCGGCCGTAATGGCGGCGGCGAGGCCTGAGCGCGCGCGGCCGCCCCGGAGTGCCCCG
>UQXC01000077.1 GCA_900544995.1 uncultured Collinsella sp.
GGCAGCCGGCGGCGCTGCCACCACGAGCGTGCTGCGCGAGGCCCTGGGTGTGTCGCGCAAACGCGCCATCAGCATCTTGGAGCACCTAGATGCCGTGCGCTTTACGGTGCTCGACAAGGATGCCGGCGGCCTGCGCTCCCTGCGCTAGATTGGCTGCTCGGTTTGGTAAAATACCGCCGCACTTGGGAACGGATGGGCTCCGGTGGGCTCCGCGGTCCTCAAAACCGTTGCGAGGCGTGCAAAACGTCTTGGATGTGTTCGATTCACATACGTTCCCGCCATACGCTACCAGCGCTTTTGTGCTCGCGGTCTTGCTGCGTGCCGCAAAGGCGCTGTTTTGTTTTTGCGTGGGTTTGCCGTGCCGCCCGCTTTATCGGCGACGGTATCTGGCTTCGTGTGTCGGGTTTCGAGCATGCCGATGGAGGTGTTTTGCCGTATGACTACCGTAAGACGGGTCGATCTTTCTTGCGTCGTCCAAGCGGGCGGGCTGTCCTCACGCATGGGCCGCGATAAGGCGCGCATGACGTTTTGCGGCGAACCGCTCATCGAGCGCGTGCTGGGTCGGCTGGCGCCAGTTGCCGGCGAGTTGGTCGTGACGACTTCGCGTCCCAGCGAGCTTGCCTATCTTGAGGAGCACGCGTTTGGCGGCCTGGTGCCGCGAATAGTGCCGGACCTTGAGGGGTCGGCGGGTGCCATGCGCGGCATCGCGAGCTCGTTGGCTGCGGCCCGATTGCCGCTCGTGGCGATCGTCGCCTGCGATATGCCGTTTGTCTCGCCGGAACTCATCGGCGCGCTTGCCGATCGTTTTGAGGCCGAGGCGATCGACGTGTGCGTGCCACGCGAGGAGCAAGGGATTGAGCCGCTTTGCGCCGTCTGGCGCCGTGACGCTTGTGCGCCGGTTGCCCAAGAGCTGCTTGCCTGCGACCGCCAGCGCATTCGCTGCCTGATCAATCGCGTTCAGGCCGGTTATATGGATGAGCCGCAGATTGTTAAGGCCGCGGGCTCGACGCTCTGCTTCGAAAACGTCAATACGCCCGAGGAGTTTGCGGCGGCCGAGTTACTCGCCTAGACGATTGGAGTTGCCATGTCTCACGATATTTGTCCCGACACGGGAGAGCCTTGCACTTGCGATGGTTCCGAGCCCTGTACCTGCGGCTGCGGTGGCTGTGGACATACTGCGGAAGAGGAAGCGGCCGCCGCGGCGTATCGTGAGGCACACCGCGAAGGCCCATCCGGTGATGCCCTCGACCACGAGCGCAAGATTATCGTGTCGTTCGATAGCACCTTCGATGTGATGGAATGCGAACAGCTGTGTCTTGCCGCCGGTGTGCCCGGGCGCATCATGCCACTGCCCGGCTCCATTACCGCAGGCTGCGGGCTGTGCTGGGCCATGCCATTCTCGGGCGATGCGCTCGCCGCCTTCCGAGCCGCCACCGAGGGCCGCATAGCCCCTGCCGACTACCATCAGCTCGTCCTCTAGCCACCACACCACCACAAAGGTGCCTGTCCCCAATGTGGTGGTTTGGAACATGTGGACGAAACAGCTTCGAAACACGCGATTTGCGCGTTGGGCACTCAAAAACGCTTCTACCTGCATCGTAATCAAAACGAAACATCTGCTCGTCGGCTTATGCGAAACTTTGCTGCAACAGTGCGATATTATCCATACTCGATAAAGCTCGCGGCGCATGGGGCGCCTCGAACGACACTTTTCTTTTCCATCAATTGGAGGAAGCATGAGCTACACGCAGAAAGTTCTCGACGAGCTCAAGGCCCGCTATCCCGAGCAGCCTGAGTTCATCCAGGCCGCGACCGAGATTCTCGGCACCATCCAGCCGGCGCTCGACGCCCATCCCGAGTACGAGGAGGCCGCCCTGCTTGAGCGCCTCGTCGAGCCCGAGCGCATCGTCATGTTCCGTGTTCCCTGGGTCGACGACCAGGGCAAGGTTCAGGTCAACCGCGGCTACCGCGTCGAGTTCAACTCTGCCATTGGACCCTACAAGGGCGGCCTGCGCTTTAACCCGACGGTCACCCTGGGCATGCTCAAGTTCCTGGGCCTGGAGCAGATCCTCAAGAACAGCCTGACCACCCTTCCCATGGGCGGCGGCAAGGGCGGTTCCGACTTTGACCCCAAGGGCAAGTCCAACAACGAGATCATGCACTTCTGCCAGTCCTTCATGACCGAGCTCTATCGCCACATCGGCCCCAACACCGACGTTCCCGCCGGCGACCTGGGCGTTGGCGGCCGCGAGGTTGCCTACCTGTTCGGTCAGTACAAGCGCCTGACCAATGAGTGGACCGGCGTCCTTACCGGCAAGGGCCTCTCTTTTGGCGGCTCGCTCGCCCGTACCGAGGCCACCGGCTACGGCCTGGCCTACTTTGTGGACGAGTACCTCAAGAGCCGCGGCGACTCCTTCGAGGGCAAGAACGTCGTCGTTCACGGCTCCGGTAACGTCGCCATCTACGCGGTCCAGAAGGTCTCCCAGCTCGGCGGCAAGGTGCTGGCCTGCTCCGACACCCATGGCTGGGTCGAGGATCCCGACGGCATCGACTACACCGTGCTCGAGCATGTCTACAACAAGAAGCGCTCCGGCCACGACAAGGGCGTTACGCTCGCCATGTACGTCGACGAGAAGCCCAATGCCACGTGGCACGAGGGTGACGGCCGCGGCGTGTGGCAGCTGCCCTGCGACATCGCGCTGCCCTGCGCTCGCGAGAACACGCTGCTGCTCGAGGACGCCCAGGCGCTCGTCGCCAACGGCTGCAAGGTGGTCGGCGAGGGCGCGAACATGCCCACGACCATCGAGGCCACGACCTACTTCCAGGAGCACGGCGTCGCCTTTATGCCCGGTAAGGCTGCCAACGCCGGCGGCGTGCTCGTGTCCGGCTTGGAGATGAGCCAGAACGCCGAGCACCTGTCCTGGACCTTCGAGGAGGTCGACGGCAAGCTCGAGCAGCTTATGCGCGGCATGTTCCACAACGTGGACGACACCGCCAAGGAGTACGGCGAGGAGGGCAACTTCGTCATGGGCGCCAACATCGCCGGCTTCCTGAAGGTCGCCGACGCCATGCTCGCTCAGGGCGTCTGCTAATTCTTCGCTCGACATAGCATCGAGGAAGGCTTCCAGTCATCTTGGCTGGGAGCCTTTTCTATCCCGGAGGACTCCTCATAACTTGCGGTGATATACGGACTGTTTTGCGTTCCAGAACGACTAATCAGTCCGTATATCACCGCAAGTTATGGATGGGTGGGAGGATTTTGTCCTAAAACGGTGTGCGGCCCCTCGTTTGGTACACTTAAAAGTACTGGACAAGTGAAGAGATGGGGGAGAACGTGCTCAAGTTCGGTACCTACGTCCGTGTTGGAAACGCGGCCGAAGCCTATGAGCTCTTACAGAAGAACCGCAACAACAAGATTGTGGGCGGCGGCATCTGGATGCGCCTGGGTTCGCGTCGCGTGGCGACGGCGATTGACCTTTCGGCCTGCGGACTCGATCAGATCGAGGAGACCGAGACCGAGTTTCGCATCGGTGCCATGTGCACCCTGCGCCAGCTCGAGCGTCATGCTGGGCTCAACGCGCTTGTCAACAATGTCTTTGAGTTCGCCGTCCACGACATCGTGGGCGTGCAGCTGCGCAATACCGCCACGGTGGGCGGCAGCATCTACGGCCGCTTTGGTTTTTCGGACGTGCTCTCGGCCTTTTTGGCGCTCGATTCGTATGTTGAGCTGACGGGCGCCGGCCGCGTGCCGCTCGCCGAGTTCGTCGACATGGGTTACGTGCGCGACGTGATCGAGCACATCGTGGTCGTTAAGCACGACTATCGTGCAAGCTACGAGGCTGTGCGCAAGGCCGCGACCGACTTCCCCTCGCTCAACGTCACCGCCGCCTGGTGGGACAACAGCTGGCATGTCACCGTGGGCGCCCGCCCGCTGCGCGCGACCCTGCTGCAGGGTGAGGCATGCGGCCTTACCGCCGAGCAGCCTTCCGAGGACGAGCTACGCGCCCTGGCCGCGTCCGTACGCGCGCTGAGCTATGGCACCAACCTGTGGGGCTCGGCCGACTACCGCCGCCGCATCTCGGCCCCGCTCGCCATCCAGGCTGTGCGTCGCGCCGCCGGCATCGAGCTTTCGGCCGCGCTTGCCCGCGAGCTCGAGACCGTGCAAGTGCCTAAGTTCGCCACGGACGAGTATTCCTGCCGCCGCGTGCCCGGCGTCGATTCTAGTGAGGTGCGCTAATGGCTGCCAAACTCATCGATCTTTCCTTTACGCTCAACGGCCGCAAGGTCAAGGTCCAGATTGCCCCCGACACCATGCTCTTTGCGCTTTTGCGCGAGCAGGGTTGCGCGTCGGTGCGCTGTGCCTGCGAAACCACCAACTGCGGCCTGTGCACGGTGTGGCTCGACGGCGACCCGGTGCTGAGCTGCTCGGTTCCCGCCGCGCGCGTCGAGGGTCGCTCCATCACTACGCTCGAGGGCCTCAAGGCCGAGTCTGAGGCGCTCGCCCGTGCGATGGCTGCCGAAGGCGCCGAGCAGTGCGGTTTTTGCGCCCCCGGCCTTATCATGAACGTGCTGGCGCTCGCCCGCGCTGCCAAGGAGGACCCGAGCCTCGTCGCCACGCGCGAGGAGCTCTCGCGCCAGCTCGCCGGTAACCTCTGCCGTTGCAGCGGCTACGAGAGCCAGCTGCGCGCCATCGTTCGCTTCCTCAACGAGTCCGGCGTGCAGGTAGGCTTCGAGATGCCCGAGCTGCCCGTCAACGACACCAGCTGCGACGGCGTCTCCTACAAGCAGATCACCCACAAGCAGCCCAAGAAGGACTCGAAGGCGCTGCTCGAGGGTCGTCCCGTCTACACGGGCGACATGGTGCCCGCCGGCGCCCTGATCGTTAAGCTCAAGCGCAGCCCGTATGCCCGCGCCAAGATCCGCTCCATCGATACGTCGCGCGCACTGAAGGTGCCCGGCGTCGTGGGCGTCTACACCTACGAGGACGTGCCCCAGCGCCGCTTTACCATCGCCGGTCAGAGCTATCCGCAGCCGAGTCCCTACGACCGCCTGATCCTCGAGAACCTCGTCCGTTACCAAAACGAGGAGGTGGCGATCGTCGCCGCCGAGACTGAGGAGGCCGCCGACAAGGCGCTCAAGCTCATCAAGGTCGACTACGAGGTGCTTGAGCCCCTGCTCGACTTTACCCAGGCACTCGATAACGAAATCGTGGTCCACCCCGAGGGCGACGTGACCTTTATGTTCCCGCAGGGCGGCGACGTGTCCCGCAACCTGGTGTGCAGCGGTACCAGCGATTTTGGCGACTTGGACGAGGCCTTCGCCCAGAGCGACATCGTCTTTGAGCGCACCTACACCAGCCAGGCCACACAGACCGCGCCCATGGAAACCTTCCGCGCCTTCGCGACGACCGATGCGTTCGGGCGTATCTCGGTGACCACCTCCACGCAGGTACCCTTCCACGTGCGCCGCATGGTCGCTCAGTCGCTCGACATTCCGCAGTCGCAGGTGCAGGTCATTAAGCCGCGCATCGGCGGCGGCTTTGGCTCCAAGCAGACGGGCTGCTGCGAGATCTTCGTGGCGTTCGTCACCCAGCAGACCGGCCGTCCGAGCTATTGCTGCTACACCCGCGAGGAGACCATCACCGCGGGCAACTCGCGTCACCAGATGCAGATGACCGTTAAGCTGGGCGCCATGAACGACGGCACTATCACGGCCATCGACCTGCACACGCTGTCCAACGCCGGCGCCTATGGCGAGCACGCCACCACGACGATCGGCCTTTCGGGCCACAAGAGCCTGCCCATCTACAACCACGTGAAGGCGAGCCGCTTTAGCTGGGACGCCGTCTACACCAACACCAACCGCGGCGGCGCGTATCGCGGCTACGGTGCCACCCAGGGCCAGTTTGCTGTGGAAAGCGCCGTCAACGAGCTCGCCGACATGCTGCACATGGACCCCGCCGACCTGCGCCTTAAGAACATCGTGCGCGAGGGCGAGATCATGCCGCAGTACTACAACGAGAAGCTCAACGCCTGCGCGCTCGACCGCTGCCTGCTGCGCGCGATGGACATGATCGGCTGGCGCGACAAACCGCCGGGCGGCGGCGAGCTCGCGT
>UQXC01000078.1 GCA_900544995.1 uncultured Collinsella sp.
GACGCCCATCAGGAACACGGCGTCGTAGCCCTCGTCGGCGACCTTGTCGGCGAGCGCGGTCATCTTCTTGCCGGTCTCGTAGAGCGCCTTGCCGTCCTCGAGATAGCCCTCCTGGTCGAAATGCATGATCTCGATCTTCTCGGTTTCCTTCATTTGTCTCTCCTTTCTGGGGTTGTTTCCACATCCCCCATGCCAACGGGCATCAAAACCCGCTTACATTCCGTAACACTCGGCCGCTTTGGCCTTAAGCGCATTGACTGACTCTTCGTAGCCCTCTGCCTTGACCTCCATTTGCTTGGAGACGGCATCAAGATACGGGTGCACGTCCCATGACTTCAGACGCTCGGCTATCATGGCCGCAATCGTCTGGAAGAACACAAGATTGGGAATTGCGCTGAGCAGCGGAGCCACCTGAGGCACCGCAACCTCGTGAGCCCTACCCTTGGGATGGGCCGTGAGCAGCACCGTTTTTGTCGTAACGTTCGATAGCGCATCAGCGATATTCGCAAGACGCTCCGACCCCTGCGGATCGTCGACGATAAACACCAGATAGCCCGGAACGATCTGCATCTCGGGACCGTGGACGAACTCCTCGCCTTCGTGATGCATGGCAGGAATCTTGATGGTCTCGCTCAGCTTGAGGGCCGCCTCTTCGGCAACGCCATAGTTGGGGCCGTTGCCGACGACCATGGCGGGCGTGTGCTCAGAAAGCTCGAGTATGTGGTCTTGGACATATGCCTCGGCGGTCTTGCACATCACGGCATTGGCCTGGATAGCCTCACGCAGGTCGTCAAGACGCTGGGCAACGCCCTTGGCGTCAATCGTTCCGCGCGCCTGACCGCCGTAAATACCAAAGAGCACCAGGTACTCAACGAGCACCTCGACGCCCAGAGTCACAAAGTCCACCGACTCGACGCCCACACCGTAGTCAAGAACGATGTCAGCGTGTTCCTTGATGGGTGCCTCGACGTTTGCCGTGAGCGCAACTGCAGCCATATCGTGTGCGCGCATGTAATCGAGCGCCGCAATCGTATTGGTCGAATAGCCACTCTGCGAAACGGCGATGTTGAGCGCATGCTGCGGATAGGTGTGTTCAAAATCAACGAAGGCCTCGGGCGTCACAACGGACACCTGCATTTGCAGGGCATCTTGCAGGTAATCGCGGGCGCAATCGGCGGCATGGCGCGACGAACCCGAAGCAACGATGCGCAGCGCGTCAAAAGAACCGGACTGGAAAATATCAACGAGCTGCGCTACCAGCTCAGACGAACGCTCGAGGTTCTCCCCCATACGCACATGGGCAAGCTGAACGTAATCGAGCATCTTCATCGTCTCACCTCGTAATAAATCATTAGTATTTGATACCAATCACAGTTACAGGTTACGGCTTTTTGATACCTCTTTGTCGATTAATTTATCCCCATCGGCGAACGGTCGATTTTGAGCCCTGTAAGGTTGTATATACAGCTGACCCAACGATCAAAACTGGTTAGTTTCCCAGCCGTTATTCACAAAATACCAGCTAGTACGTATAGGTGTAGCCGCCCGTATCGCCACGATTGAAGGACTTTACATACTCGATAGCCTGACCGCTCGCGTCATAGCTCACGCATTCCAAAAGCAAAACAAGATCGCCCTGTTCCAGTCCAAGGAGGCCGGCATCTCGTGCGCCCAGCGCTTCGATATCGAGCTTTTCCTGTGCCATGGCTGGCTTTCGGCCCAGCATCTCATAGGTCTCGTACAAACTGAAGACCGACACGTCAATATCTTCGATGGTTGGGAACAGCAGCCAGGGAATCAGCGCCGTCTCAATCGATACGGGGCTACCGTTTATGCAGTTCAGGCGTCGAACGGAATAGAGCAGGTCGTCCTCGGCGATGCCAAACAGGTCGGCGTAATATGGCCCCGCATAACGCTTGGAACGCGCGAGAATACGGACGGACGGCTCGCCGCCCGAAGCACGGACCGATTCACGGAAACCGACCGTGCGTTCAAAAAAAGCAGGCACTTTCTGCGCCACAAACGCGCCCTTTCCGCGGACGCGTCGAATCTGCCCGCGCCGAACCAGCTCATCGACAGCGCTTCGGATGGTCAAGCGTGTCGTACCAAATTCCTCGGCGAGGTCTTTTTCGGACGGAATCATGGAACCCGTGGGATATATACCGCGCTCGATACGTTCCTCGATGCGGCGTCGAATGCGCATATAAACCGGGGTGGCATCTACTGTTTCAGCCATTGTTCACCTGCCACGCTTCTCATGCCGTTCTCTTCGCCGTTATCGGCAAAGCGGAACTTTGTGGGCAAAATCACCGATTTGCAATGCTCCACAAAACGCATGTCCTTATCGAATTCGATCGAGCTCTCATAGAACACCGGCGTTCCCTCTTCTTGCTGGAGCAGCTCGGCCTCTTCGGCGTTCAAACGCGAGATGGAGATATGCTCACGTCCATGCTCAACACGCACGCCACCTTCTTTGAGCAAGACATCGTAAAGGCTCTCGCACTCAAAATCGTGCTCGGTAAGCGATGGGCACAGGGACAGGTTAACGTGAGCCGTCTCGATTGACGCCGGCTCGCCCTCAATAAGTCGAACGCGCTGTATGCGGAGCAAAGGAGCGCCTACAGACACCCCAAGCTTGTCGGCAAGCGCCTCATCCGCCTCGATGGTCCCGGTGGAAACCAGACGAGAAGAGGGGTGCAGGCCGGCAGTCCGCACAGCATCGGAAAAGTTATACGTTTCCTGGAAGATGTTCAGCGGCTTGGGAGGACACACATACGTACCCGATCCGCGACGGCTCTCGAGCGTTCCACAAGAGATGAGCCGCGTGATACCGGCGCGCAACGCCGTACGCGAAACGCCAATCTCTTCGCACAGCACGCGCTCGGCCGGTAGGCGATCACCGCCGGCAAGCTGATGGTGCTGGATATACCAAAGAATTCCCTCAACAGCACGATCTTTGGGGGGAATTGCATAAGATTCGCCTGCCATTGCACAGACTCCTCATTCAGAAACGTATGCCGCCAAAATTAGGCCAGCCCTCCCATGGCATCAAATTCGGCCTTGATCTTCTCGGCGACATTCCGATACGACTTATATAGACTTGAATCGCGTTTAACTTCGTCGGTCATAACGGGAATCTCTAATTTGGAAATCTCGTCTTTTCCCGTCTGAACCGCCACAACAACGCCCATACCAAGACACATATTACGCTTGGCGGCATTCATTTTTGCCGCCTTAGCGGGATTTGCCAGGATACGCTGGGCAAATTCCTGTTTTGAGACCACTTCCTCGGCCTCCGGATCGCCCGCCTCGGCTACTTCGCACTGCAGCACATCCGCATAGTCAAAAATCTTCGGCTCGCCGCCGCGCTGATGCACGGCCCACTTGCGACGCGTGGCATCCTGGTAGATAGCCGGCAAAAACGTAAACCGTGGCGGGTCCAAAATCGTATCCGTGATGGTAAACACATCGGGATCAAAGGCATCCTGCGGGTTTTTCTTCTTGAACAGACCCATATCAGCCTCCCGTACTCGCATTAAACAACTCAAGCCGAATATAGCACCAATTTCAAGCTCACGCTTTATCACATCGGTGCGTGGCACCTATGGCTCGCTCAGCGGAAGAGTTTACGGACGAGGGCCGGGGTGCCTGCTTTGTTTTGAGAAGTGGGCTTCGCGAACTTCTCAAAACAAAGCAGGCACCCCGGCCCCGCCGGCAAATAACGGACACTCCGCATGCAATCTATGCAAACAAACAAGTGCGCTTAGCTATATTCGGTAAGATCAAGCACACTGCCCTTCACGATAAGCGCCGGTTCCAGAACGACCTCTTCGGCACGCTTACCGCCCCTACCGGCAAGGCGCTTGGACATGCAGCCAAAAGCATGCTCCGCAAGGACACCAGGATCCTGCTCAATCGCGGTCAGCGCCGGCTCAAAGAGAACGTCGGCCGCCGAGTTGTCATAGCTCACCACCGAGATATCGCCCGGGATGCTCTTCCCCATCTCGTGCAAGCGCTTGAGCAGACCGAGGGCGATGTTATCCGAACTTGCGAACACAGCGGTGGCATCAGTTGCGAGCACCGCCTCCGAGGCCTCGTAGGCACTCGGAATGTAGTACTCGCTCTCAAACTCCAAACGTGCGTCGATAGGCAGGCCAACCTCGCGCAGCGCGCGCTCATAGCCGGCAAGTCGCTTACGCCCCGTATTGGAACGGCGCGCGTTAACCAAGCAGGCAATGCGACGGTGGCCCTGCTCGATCAGATAGCGAGTGGCCATGTAGCCACCCATCTCGTGGTCGAACATCACCTTGTCGCACTCGAGCCCCTCAATGGCACGGTCGACCATCACGGCAGGGATAGGCAGATGGCTGACTTCTTCGCGCAGGGCGCGGTCGTCGGAGAACTCGTCGCCCACGACCAGGAAGACGCCATCAACGCCGCGCGTTACCAGCTGGCGCAGCAGCTCCAGATCGTCATCGGCGCTTCCACCCGAGCTGGTAATGAAGAGCGCATAGCCGTCCTCGCGACAGCGCTTTTCCAGGCTACCGGCGAGCGAGGCAAAAAAGCGGCTCTCAATGTTAGGGACGATAAGGCCCAGCGTGCGCGACTCGCGCATGACCAGACTACGCGCAATCTGGTTAGGAACATAGTGGTTGCGCGCCGCGACCTCCTTGATGAGTTTGCGGTTTTCTTCCGAGATGCGACAAGGCCGATTATTGAGCACAAGCGAGACCGACGAGGGGGAAAGCCCCACCTCCTGGGCGATCTGCTTGAGGGTGACTTTGTTGGCCATCTCGCTCCTTCCGGGTTTACGCGCAATCTCTTGAAAGTATAGCGACTACCCCTCTACCTCGGTGATAAACACTTTACCAATCCGGTAGACGGCTGTTTTATCGCCGCCAGCGCACCAAATCCGTCCGGGTGGGGTATATTGCAATCGATTGATGACAACGACCACCAAAAGGCGGATATTCGTATGCACGAGAACGACTTTTTTAACGAGGACCTGCTGTGCGCGCTTGCTGGCGTTGCCGGCGAGGACAACGTGCTGATGAGCGAGCCCATGCGCGAGCACACCACGTTTAAGATCGGCGGCCCGGCCGACGTCTTTGTCACGCCCGATACCGAGCAGGGCCTCGTCGCCACGCTCGATACCTGCTATCGCTGCGATCTGCCCCTCACCATCGTGGGCAACGGCTCCGACCTACTCGTCGGCGACAAGGGCATCCGCGGCGTCGTCGTGGCGCTGGGCGAAGGCCTCTCCGACATTACGATCGACGGCACGCACGTCACGGCGGCAGCCGGCGCGCTGCTTTCCGATGTCGCAGCCGCGGCAGCCGAGGCCTGTCTCACCGGCATGGAGCCCATCTCGGGCATCCCCGGATCGGTCGGCGGCGCCTGCTACATGAACGCCGGTGCCTACGGTGCCTGCATGGCCGATGTGCTGGAGTCCGTGCGCGTCTACAAACCCGCTCGCCAGCTCGACGACGGCACCCGCGGCAGCGGCAATATCATCGAGTTCGATGTCGACGAGCTCAACCTGGGTTATCGAAAGAGCCGCATCGCCGATGACGGCTTTATCGTGCTTTCGGCCACCTTCAATCTCGCCCCGGGCAACGCCGCGATGATCAAGGCCGACATGGACGACTACCGTCAGCGTCGCGAAGACAAGCAACCGCTCGACATGCCGAGTGCCGGCTCCACTTTCAAGCGCCCCGAGGGCTACTTTGCCGGCAAGCTCATCATGGATGCCGGCCTGCGCGGCCATGCTGTCGGCGGCGCGCAGGTGAGCGAAAAGCACTGCGGCTTTATCGTCAACGCCGACCACGCCACCGCCGCCGACGTCAACGAACTCATCCGCGACATCCAAGCCAAAGTCAAAGAGCAGTTCGACGTAGACCTAGAACCCGAAGTCCACCGAGTAGGCGAATTTTTATAAAAAGAAGGCCCCGAAAGGGGCCTTCGCCATATTTATTCAGATAACCCAGTCCGGTGTGTCGCGCCCCGAACCCGAGAGGGCCGCGTGCCCGCCCGCAATATATTTGATTGATCGCGAGTTCCGCACGCAAAGAAGGCCACTTAATGTGGCCTTCGTCTTGCGCAG
>UQXC01000079.1 GCA_900544995.1 uncultured Collinsella sp.
GGCTGCTGAATACTCCCAAAAATGCACGCCGCATCCTACCCCAGGCACCCGTAGCAAGAAGACGAATAGCCTCGGCCTCCCTAGTTACCGCAGGAGGCCCCAGGGCTTACCTCCCAGATCTTTCCGCAGGACGGAAGGATCCCGCCGCGCGAAGCGCACGGCGGGATCCTGACATGTCCGAGGACGATTTGGGAGGTAAGCCCTGGGGTCTCCGATGAGAGCAGTTTCGGCCGAGGCTATTCGTCGCCGAAGCTGATGCCCAACGCCTTGGCCTCGCGTACCAGGTCGCTCTGGGGATCGACATACTTGAGCTTGCCGGCGACCTCCTCGAGCGGCATGTGGCACATCTTGCCGTCGCGCAGGGCGATCATGTAGCCAAACTCGCCGCGCAGGCAGCCAAGCGCGGCCTCGACGCCGCACTGGGTCGCAAAGATGCGGTCCTGGGCATCGGGCTGGCCGCCGCGCTGCGTGTGGCCGGGGATGGCGACGCGGGTCTCGCGACCGGTCTTGGCCTCGATCTCCTTGGCGATGTCGTACACGATTGACGGGCTCGTGCGCTCGGCGAGCTTCTTCTTGTATTCCTTCTTGGACAGCGCCGCGTCCTCCTTGGAGATGGCGCCCTCGGCGACGGCCACGATGGTAAAGCGGCTGCCGGTTTCCATGCGATGCTCAATGGTCTTGATGACGTTATCCATGTCGTAGGGAATCTCGGGAATCAAGATAACGTCCGCACCGCCCGCGACGCCGGCGTACAGCGGGATCCAGCCAACCTTGTGGCCCATGATCTCGATGACAAACACGCGGCCGTGACTCGAGGCAGTGGTGTGGATGTCGTCGATGCACTTGGTGGCGACGTCGATGGCGCTCGTAAAGCCAAACGTCAGCTCGGTGCCCCAGGTGTCGTTATCGATGGTCTTGGGCAGGGCGATAACGTTGAGGCCCTCTTCGCGCAGGCGGTTGGCGGTCTTGGTGGAACCGTTGCCGCCCAGCATAAACAGGCAGTCGAGCTGCAGCTTGTGATAGGTGTGGACCATCGCGGGTACCTTCTCGACGCCGTCGGCCTCGGGAATGTCCAGACGCTTGAACGGTGTGCGGCTCGTGCCCAGGATGGTGCCGCCACGGGTAAGGATGCCGCTAAAATCGGCGGGCGTCATGACGCGGAACCTGCTGTAGATAAGGCCCTGGTAGCCGTCCTCAAAACCATAGATCTCGATAGGTTCTTCGCTATTGGTCATAAGCGTTTTGACAATGCCGCGCATGGTGGCGTTGAGCGCCTGGCAGTCGCCGCCACTGGTAAGAAGACCGATCCTAAGCATGATGAATCCTTCCGGGCAAGTTATAACATGCGCATAAGTTTACCCCCGCACACTGCTGGTACGGGGGCAAAACGAGTTAGCTCAAGCGTATAGAAATGTAAACAACGTCAGGCGAGCGTAAGGTCGACGGGCCTGGCTCCTTACAGTGCGAAGGCGTCGACATCGCCCCAGTGACGGCGCAGTGTAATAGCGGCGGCGGGTTCGGTATTGTCAAAGGCGACCGACCATTGCGTATTGCTGGTGATGTCTTCCGGATTGGGCTCTTGCGCTGCGGCGCGCAGGGCTTCCCAGACAATCGTTTCGTCTTGGGCACCGACATGGGCGTCAAGGACATCGGCGATTGCGACGGCGCGCTCTTTACCATGGCCCAGCTCGCCATTCTTTTGGTTGGGCAGCACTTCGTCGCCATAGCAGGCGTAGAAGTTCGTAACCTGGCGTACGGGAGTCGCTTTGAAAGCGCGGTCCGGATCGCGCGGATCCCACTCTACTACGCGCGCGTCACCGGCGGCGTCGTTTATAAAGAAGTGGTAATCGCGTCCTGCCATGGCGTGCATGTCGTAGGCAGAAAGCAGGTCGACAGCTTCTTGCGTGGTGGCGGCACGGTCGAGCACCAGACGGATGGCGAGCGAGGTATTGATGGCGGGACGTTGTGTGTCCTGGTCACAGGGTTTGGAATCCAGGGTGAGCACGGCAATGGACACGCCACATTCGTTAACACCGTCGAGCTGGGCAAACGGGCCCATGACTGCGGCGACGCGTCCGGCGACGGAGTCAACCGGAGTGTTATCGCCCAGGTTGTTAAGGGCAGCAAACCCGATGGAGGCATAGCCGCCTCGTGGGTGATTGCGCACCAGCAGCGCCGAGGTGTCGTCCTTAAAGTCGTAATTGCGACCGGTGCGCACGCGGCCTTCGGCATCTACGGCGACAAAAGCGCTGCAGGCAAACTGGGGCGCCTGGACATGCACCGGCACGCCGGGCAGCACCTGCGCCACCACGGCATCGATGTAGGCCTGGTCGTCGCGCACGCCAGCGGCGATGATGCGATCAAGATCGTAGTCGTAGGCGATGTCGATTGCGTACAGGTCATAGCCATCCGCATAGCCGGTCAAGCGTTTGAGCGACGCGACGGACTTGATTTGCTTGCGGTAAACGATACCGGTGGCAGCGGCAAGGCCGACGGCGACTCCCGCGACACCGCAGGCGATGGCAATGTTACGTGGCTTCATGACGGCTCCTCTCGTCCTGTTAGCGAAATTGTCGCAAAAGGAGCGCGGGAATGATGGCTCAACTTGGTGAGCGGCGCGGGATTAAACATGGAATGAAGAGCGCGGCGCTGGCGTGGCGGGGTATGCTGGAAGGGACTATCAACCCAGCGAAAGGGGAGAGCATGACGGATCAGGAAACGCCCGAGAGCGCGCACGTGACGGCCGACGATATCGAGGCCGCCAACGACCTTATCGACTTTATCGAGGCATGCCCCAGCATGTTCCATACGGCGGCGACCATTATGGCCGAGCTCGACGAGGCAGGCTTCACCTACCTGCCCGAGAACGCGGCGTGGGACATCGAGCCGGGCGGGCGTTATTACACGCAGCGCAACACCTCGAGCGTTATTGCCTTTAAGGTGGGCGAGGACTTGGCTGCGACGTGGGGCGAGGACGGCGTTGCCGGCGACTACCATTTTCAGCTGACGGCGTCGCACAGCGATTCGCCGACGTTTAAGGTCAAGGCCGTGCCCGAGCTTGACGGCGCGGGCGAGACGCTGCGCCTGAACACCGAGGCCTACGGCGGCATGATCGACTACACCTGGTTCGATCGCCCACTGGCGCTCGCGGGCCGCGTGCTGGTGCGCGAGGGCGACCGTATTGAGAGCCGCCTGCTTGCCACCGAGCGCGAGGTCGCTATCATTCCGAGCCTTGCCATCCATATGAACCGCGGCGTTAACGAGGGCTTTGCTCCCAACCGAGCTGTCGACCTGTGCCCGCTCATCAGCGCCGGCGAGCTTAAGCAGGGCGACTTTGACGCCCTGATTGCCGAAGAACTGGATGTTGAGCCCGAGCAGATCCTAGGTCGTGACCTGTTCCTGGTCAACCGCCAAGATGCACGCATCTGGGGCTGGGCCGACGAGTTTATCTCGACGCCCAAGCTTGACGACCTGGCTTGTGCCTATACCTCGCTACAGGCATTTTTGGGCGCCGAGAACGCGCACGACGTCTCGGTCTTCTGCTGCTTCGATAACGAGGAGGTTGGCTCCGAGACCAAGCAGGGCGCCATGTCGACGTTCTTGGCCGATGCGCTGCGCCGTATCAACGGATCGCTGGGCTTTGACGACGAGTCGTATCATCGCGCCCTTGCCGCCTCGATGCTTGTAAGCTGCGACAATGCACATGCCGTGCATCCCAACCACGCCGAGAAGTGCGATGCCCGCAACCAGGTCGTGCTCAACGGCGGCATCGTTATCAAGGAAGCTGCCAACCAGCACTACTGCACCGACGCCTTTAGCCGCGCGGTGTTCCAGGCCATCTGCGATGACGCCGACGTGCCCACGCAGGCCTTCGCCAACAAGAGCGATATGGCGGGCGGCTCCACGCTCGGCAATCTGTCCAATATGCAGGCGAGCATGCACGCCGTGGATGTGGGTCTGCCGCAGCTTGCCATGCACTCAAGCTACGAGACCGGCGGCGTGCGCGACGTGATGTACGCCATCCGCGCCCTCACCGCCTTCTACGAGCGCAACCTCAGCATCAACGGAGCCGAAAGCGTGGGGCTCTAAATGCAGGCCGAAGATATGAAGGCCGATCGCAGAGCCGAACTTGTCGACCAGGGCTCGCAACTGTTCGTCATCGCTTGCCATGAGTCAGGGATCAGCGTGTCCAAGACGCGGCCAACTAATGATGAAGAGCTCAAGCACAGAGCCTATTCGGAGCGCTTTGACGAGGAGATGGGCTGGTTCAAATAAACGAAGCATTGAAAATGCCAGATATGTGTCTGATATCACTTTGAAAAGAGTATCGCAGGCGGAGCCAACGACATGGCACAAACTGACTTGACCCCATTGCACCAAAAAGTAAACGCCGCAGGTTGAGCAAACGTCAGCGAGCGACGTCCAGAGCGAACAAGTTGGCATGAAAAAGGCAAGGCATAGACCTTCTGGTCATGCCTTGCCTTTTGAATGACAAATTGTCGCTCTGGGCGGCGCGCAGCGTCGAGGGGTTCCGGCGTTTGGCAAAACGCCGGAACAAATTAGTGCTCGATCCAGCAGCGAAGCGTCTCGCCGGCCTGCAGGTGACGCAGGTTCTCCGCTGCGATGTCGACGACGTTGTTGAGCGTGGCGGCCAGGTGGAACCAGCCCGAGACGTGCGGCGTGATGAGCATGTTGGGCGCATCCCACAGGGGGCTTGTGGCGGGCAGCGGCTCGGGGTCGGTGACGTCGACCGCGGCGCCGGCGAGATGTCCCGACTCCAGAGCGGCAACCAAGTCCTCGGCGACCACAAGATCGCCGCGGCCGCCGTTGGCAAAGAAGGCGCCCGGCTTCATCGCGGCGAAGAACTTGGCATTCGCCAGACCGCTGGTCTCGGGCGTGCTCGGCATAAAGGATGCGACGACATCGGCCTCGGCCAGGCGCTCAGACAGGGCATCCATGCCGTCCATGTCCTCAAATACAATGGGGTAGACGAGCGGATGGCGCTTGATGCCGCGGACGTGCGCGCCCATGCTGCGGCAGAGCGTGGCAAAGTGGCCGCCGATATCGCCTGCGCCCAGCACCAGCACGTTGGCATTTTTGAGCGAGGTAACCGGCCCCAAATCCTCCCAGCGATGCTCGCGCTGCAAGTCGTGATAGCCGGGCAGGCGCTTCACCATAGAAAGAACCATGGCAAACATGTGCTCGCTTACGGCCTGACCGTAGGCGCCCACCGAGCAAGACAGTTTGGCGTCGGCTGGTACGGTGCCGGCGGCAAGGTAGTCGTCATAGCCGGCGGTCTGCAATTGCAACAGCCGGAGGTGCTTGCACGCGGTAAGCATATCAGGGTCGATGTTGCCCAGGATCACGTCGGCATCGGCGACCTGCTCGCGCGTGGCGGCGTCGGAGCTCGTGTAGATAAAGTTCTCGCCCGGAGCGCTCGACTCGAGAATTGCGCGATGGCGGTCATTGATGGGCAGCAAAACCAGGATGTTCACAAGCAGTCCTCTCCGTTCGACCTGCCAAAAGGGGACAGGTTTATTTTGGCAGGTTGTATCAGGTAAAACGCTAAAAAACGCCGGGCTACGCGATGGTTAACATATCCATCGCGAAGCCCGGCGCATCCACGGCTACCAGCTCAGCAGCTCGTAACCATCCTCGGTCACCACGAGCTGTACCTCGCACTGGGCCGAATCGCTGCCGTCCTTGGTGCGCACGCACCAACCGTCACCCTTGCTAATCTTGATGTCGGGCGCTCCGGCGTTGACCATGGGCTCGATGGTAAAGACCATGCCCGGAGCCATGATGGTGTCCACATCGGGCGCCTCGGTGGTAAAGCCCACAAACGGGTCCTCGTGGAACTCCTTACCGATGCCGTGTCCACCGTACTCGCGCACCACGCTAAAACCGGCGTCCTCGACCGTCTTTTGCACGGCCTCGGCCATCACGGACAGTGACAGCCACGGCTTAACGGCGGCCAGGCCCGCGCCCCCCCCATCGCGGCGACTACACC
>UQXC01000080.1 GCA_900544995.1 uncultured Collinsella sp.
AACTGCGGGAATGGCCTATTTGCTCAATGTGTTCGGCTGAGATCGGAAATCAACCTACCTGTTTGGATTGTGGAATTATAGCTCAATTCGCAAAAGGTTGGATTATTTGTTTAAATGTCTAGGTTTGTTACAAGTTGATTACGTTGCCGGTTTACAGCTTATTGCCTGCTAAAACGTGATTTGCTGATTGCTTTCAAAGACATATAAAGGTGCACTGTTCGTTAAGACCACTTTTAGGTGGATCCCAATGCGTCTGCGTGCCGCCATTTTGTTTAAACAGACATGACTTGACTAATCGAAGCAAATATGTTTAGAACTCTAGCCCATGTAGCCATTGGATGTTAGGCGATGTGGAGTGGGTTGGCGGCGTCGACGGCGTCGGAAGGGCCGTCGGGAGCAGCGTCTGCCGGGCCCTCGTCGGGGGTCTCGATCTGCTTGATCATGACCTCCTGGCCCTGCAGCAAATAGGTCTCGCCGCTGCCGCAATGAGGGCAGGTCTTGCCGTGCTCGACCGTCGCGTAGTCGCGGCCGCACGCCTCGCAATGCGTCACGGCCTCGACGGGCTCCACGATAAGCTCCGCGCCCTGCGCGATAGGCTTTTTATCTGCTGCCCAGCGCCAAGCGTCGAGCAGCAAGTCGGGAACGACGCCCGAGACCTCGCCCAACAGCAACGTCACGCTCGAAACGCGACGCACGCCATGAGCGCGCGCCACATTCTCAACATCGCGAATGATGTGGTAAACGATCCCCAATTCATGCAAGGCGAAACCCTTTCTGCAGAGGTTGATTCGGTGCAAACTCAAAGCAAGGGGACGGCGAAATCTAGTCTGCGCCGTCCCCTTACCCGCCATGGTTACCTATTTTCGACCGAACTTAATCTTGATGGCGCGCTTCAAAGCATACTTGCCCAGGCTTGGAAGCTTTTGCTCGTATTTGACCATCGTGGAGCACTCGGGGCGGTCGCGATCCAGATGGATGGCGTCAAACGCGCACTTGGTGGTGCACAGGCCGCAGCCGATGCACTTGTTGGGGTCGACGATCGAGGCGCCGCAGCCCAGGCAGCGGGCGGTCTCGGCGCGCACCTGCTCCTCGGTAAAGGTCTCAACATACTCGCTAAACGGCGCAGCCTTCTCGCGTTCGCGGTCCACATGCGCAACCTCGCGGCTCGCGTTGTCGTAGCTCTCGAGCACAACGTCGTCGCGGTCGAGCGCGGTGTAGCGGCGCTGGTTGCGGCCGATGGTGAGCGTGGAGCCCGGCTGCACAAAGCGATGGATGGACACCGCGGCCTCGTGACCGGCGGCGATAGCGTCGATGGCAAAGCTGGGGCCAGTGTAGACGTCACCACCCACAAAGATGTCGGGTTCGGCGGTCTGGTAAGTCTGGGGATCGGCAAGGGCGCCCTGGCCGCGGCCGAGTTCCACCTTGGAGCCAGCCAGCAGGTCGCCCCACACAATGGACTGGCCAATCGACATGACCACGCGGTCGGCATCGACACGGCGCAGATCGTTCTCGTCGTACTCGGGCGCAAAACGGCCCTCGTCGTCAAAGACACGCGTGCAGCGCTTGAAGGTGATACCGCACACACGACCGGCCTCGTCCAGATGGACCTCCTTGGGGCCCCAACCGCAACTGATGTGCGCGCCGTCCTCAACGGCCTCGCGACGCTCCTCCTCGCTGGCGGGCATCTGGGCCTCGCTCTCCAGGCAGAACATCTCAACGTGCTCGGAACCCAGACGGCAGGCGTTGCGGGCAACGTCGATGGCCACGTTGCCGCCGCCCACCACAATGGTGCGGCCGGACAGGGTATCAATCTTGCCGCTGTTAACCTCGCGAAGGAAGTCGACGGCCACGGTCACGTCCTCGGCACCCTCGCCCGGAATGCCGGCAAGGCGGCCGCCCTGGCAGCCAATGGCAACGTAGAAGGCCTTAAAGCCCTGCGCGCGCAGCTCGTCGAGCGTCACGTCGCGACCGACTTCCACGCCGTAGCGGAACTCGGCACCCATCAGGCGAATGATCTCGACCTCGGCCTCGATGACGTCCTTCTGCAGCTTAAAGCTGGGAATGCCGTAGGTGAGCATGCCGCCCGGGCGCTCGTTCTTCTCGAACACGACAGGCTTGTAGCCCTTCTCGGCCAGGTAGAAAGCGCAGGACAGGCCGGCCGGACCGGCACCGATAATGGCGATCTTCTGGTCGAAGCCGCCGGCGCGCGTCGGCGTCACCACGGGCGGGACGTAGCGGGTCGCGGCGTCCAGATCGCGCTGGGCGATAAACTTCTTGACCTCGTCGATGGCCACGGCCTCGTCCACACGGCCGCGGGTGCAGGCATCCTCGCAGCGGCGATTACACACACGGCCGCAGATAGCGGGCAGCGGGTTCTCGCGCTTGATGAGCGCCAGAGCCTCGTCATAACGTCCCTGAGCCGCAAGCTTCAAATAGCCCTGAACGGCAACGTGCGCGGGGCAGGCCGTCTTGCAGGGAGCGGTGCCGGACTCATGCGTCTCGATGCGGTTGTCGTTGCGGTAGTTGGGCGACCACTTGGTGTGGTCCCACTTGGTGGCGTCGGGCAGCTCCTGGCGCGGATACTCGGGCACCCGTCCGCCGGCCTTTTTGCTGCAGAGCTTCTGGCCCAGTTTGGCGGCGCCGGCCGGACACACCTCAACGCAGCGACCGCAGGCCACGCACTTGTCCTTCTCGACCTTGGCGACATAGGCCGAGCGCGACAGGTTGGGCGTGTTGAACAGCTGCGAGGTGCGCAGGGCGTAGCACACGTTAACGTTGCAGTTGCAGATGGCGAAGATCTTGTTCTCGCCGTCGATATTGGTGATCTGGTGCACAAAGCCGTTGTCCTCGGCCTGGCGCAAGATGTCGTAGACCTCCTCGCGCGTCACATAATGACCGCGGTCGGTCTCAACCACATAGTCGGCCATATCGCCCACGGCGATGCACCAATCGGCCGGGTCGTCGGCGCAGCCCTCGCCCATCACGCGACGGCTCGCGCGGCAGCTGCAGGTGCTAGCGGCATATTTGCCATCGTATTTGTCGAGCCAATGCTCGATATGCTCGATCGGCACCGACGTGCTCGCGGCGTCAATGGCCTTCTCGACCGGAATGACGTGCATGCCGATACCGGCGCCTCCGGGCGGCACCATCGGTGTGGCCTTGGACAGCGGGCCCTTGGATGCCTGTTCAAAGAACTTGGCGTAGACCGGGTGCTCCTCGAGCTGGCTCACGCGCATGTTGAGGAACTCGGCGGAACCCGGCACCAGCATGGGCAGCACCCATTGCTTGGCGCGCTCGGGATTTTCCCAGTTGTACTCGAGCAGGCCCGTGTAGCTCATATCGTCGAGCATCTTCTCGATCTGGGCCTCGGGCATGCCGGTGAGCTTGACCATCTCGGGCAGCGTGTAGGGACGGCGCATCTTCATCTTGCAGAGTACCTCGGCCTGCTCGTCAGTTGCGGCCTCGGCAAACGACCAGTACTCGTAGCCCAGCAGCTCGTCGCGATGCAGCAGGCGGTTAGTGCAGTGCTCGCACAGTTTGACGATGGCCTCGCGCGGATGCTCCGGCAGCGGCGGCACAAACTCCGCACCGATATCGGGCTCGGTGTAGCTAATCCCCGGTCCGTTGAGAATCATAGTCGTCCCTTCTCTTGCCGCAGCCTGGCAGGCACGCAGCGCCCCTCTTTTTACGGGCTCGACATGCCCCCACGCCGTTCACCCGTTATTGTTGACATTGTGTCAAAAACAGTATTGACGAACCGTCAACAATATTCAAGACTGTTAGGCGAACGGTCAGGCTCAAACGGATGAAAGGCGGCAAGCACATGAGCAGTAACGCAGCGAACACCTCTGTGGCCGACGCCGTCCCCGCGCCCGACAGCACGGCAAAGCGCTTGACGGGCGACGAACGCCGTCGCGAGATCCTCGATGCCGTGCGCACCGTAAGCTCCGAGCTGGGCGTGTCCCACCTATCGGTATCGGCCGTGACCAAGCGAGCCGGCTGCACGCGCTCGCTGTTCTACCACTACTTCGCCGACATGGACGCCGCCGTCACCGCCGTCATGGACGAGGCAATCGACGGTTTTATCTCCGAGCTCGAGCAGTGGAATGCCAACCGCACCGTCGGCGATATCGAGGGCGCACTCGACACCGTCGCCCCGCTCTTTAAGCGCCTGGTCGCCAGCGGCCACGAACTGCCGCACACTCTGACCTCCAACAGCGGCGCGCTCTACGGCGGCTTTTTGCACAACGTGGTCCAGCGTGTGGCGCAGTATATCTGCGACACCACCGTGGTGGATTTTGTCGCCCACCACGAGCTGCGCATCGACCATGTCTACGAAACGTTCTACACCCTCATCATGGGCCTTTTGATGTATATCCGCACGCACCCCGATGTGCCCGACGAGACGGTCAAGGAAATCATCGCCTCGACACTCCACATCGAGGGCTATACCGCCAAGTATCCGGAGCGCAAGCCCCAGAACTGACGACATTTGGCCAAACTGCCCGCGATCAGAAGAGGGGCCGCGGGCGTGTGAAAGGAGAGCAGCATGCTGTTCGATGTTTGGGGTAGCGATACCCTTATCCACTGGGCCGGCTGGGCCATGGTCTTTATTGGCCTGATCGTGCTCAACGAGGTCGGCCGCCGCACCAAGCTGGGCGCGGCAATCATCTTTGGCGTGGCTCCACTGGCCATGACCATCTACTGCGTCGCCATCGCCATCGGCGTCTCGCAGGGCGCCGAGTGGGCGCTCACCAACCCCACCCATGTGTACCAGAACAGCTGGTTCCACTACGCCAAGGTATACGCAGCGCTGGCCGGTTGCTGGGGCTTCATTGCCATTAAGTACCAGTGGGGCAAGATCGGCAAGGTGCATTGGTTCCGCGCATGGCCGTTTGTGATCGTCGCCATCAACATCATGATCGCCGTCGTGTCCGACTTCGAGAGCGCCTATCACTTCTTTGTCCTGGGCCAGTCCACCTGGGTCACCTCCGAGGGCGCCACGCAGCTGGCCGGCTGGAACAACGTGTTCAACGGCATCGCCGGTATCATCAACATCTTCTGCATGACCGGTTGGTGGAGCGTCTATGCCTCCGAGGATCAGACCGACATGCTGTGGCCCGACATGACCTGGGTCTACATCATCGCCTACGATATCTGGAACTTCTGCTACACCTACAACTGCCTGCCCACCCACTCCTGGTTCTGCGGCTTTGCGCTGCTGCTGGCGCCCACCGTCGCCGCCTTTATCTGGAACAAGGGCGGTTGGATCCAGAACCGCGCCTTTACGCTGGCCATTTGGTGCATGTTTGCCCAGGTGTTCCCGTACTTCCAGGAGGAGTCCATCTTTGTGACCCACTCCACGCTCGACCCCAGCGCCGCTACCGCGGTCTCGATCGCCGCACTGGTCGCCAACGTCGCCGCGATCATCTACATCGCCTACCGCGCCAAGAAGCTCGGCCGCAATCCCTACAAGCAGGATGTCTTTGAGGGCACCAGCGATTGGGAGAAGGCTACCGCTCGCCGCGCCAAGGTTGATTACGCGCACGCTGAGTAACGCGCCTGACGCAGACATCGCTTAAGCGCGAAGCAGCATAGCCGGCTCCGCGCAACTCAACGCATTGCAGAGCCCCCGGAATGTGATTCGTGAACTGCACCCCAAAACTTGGACGGCTTAAATAAGAACTACGCCGCAAGGGACT
>UQXC01000081.1 GCA_900544995.1 uncultured Collinsella sp.
CGCTTTTGACCTCGCGGCGGGCCCCCTCTCGGCGGAGGTCGAGGCGCTCCAGTCGATCAAGGGGTGCGGGTTCGCGCTCGCCGCCGCCTTCGCGTCCGAGGTCGGCGACTTCTCGAGGTTCCGCTCCGGCAGGCAGGTGACGTCCTACTTCGGCCTCGCCCCGAAGCAGAGGTCGAGCGCGGACTCCGTGCGCCTCGGCGGGATCAGCGGGGCCGGCAACGCGCTCGTCAGGAGGTTGGCAGTCGAGGGGTCCTGGAGCTACGTCCAGGCGAGCCACCAACCGAAGCTGATGCCCAAGGGCAGCGGCGTCCCGCTCGAGGTGAGGATGCACGGGAGGAAGGGTTCCGAGCGCCTGCTCCGGCGCCGCGAGGAGATGCTCGCCAGGGGCATGCCCCAGGCGAAGGCGAACGCCGCCACCGCCGCCGAGCTCGTGAGGTGGCTGTGGGCCCTCGGCGCGATGTGCCGGGAGGCAACCGAATAGACATAGCCCCCGTCCCGGCGAGCCGGGCAGCCTTCGGGGATACCCCCGCTTTCGCTGGGCGCGCGGCAGCGGCCGCATGCGCGTAGTCAGACTTGGGGAGCCCCGCCGAAGGAATGGAGTGCGGGCCGACAGAACGGTATCCGCGGATATGAGACTGAGCCGAAGGCGTCGACGACATGCCGGGGGCGGACCGGGACGGGTTCAACGGCAGGCCCCGCCGACCGATTGCAAGCGGTCGGCGGGGCCATTGTGGCTCTTGACAGCGGATTGGGTCATATGAGCGAGCAGGCCGCATTTGAGACAAGGTGACGTGAAACGAAAGGGCGCTGACCCTCTGGTCGCGCCCTTGAAGTTGAAAGGCAGATTGCCGCTCTGGCGGGTTTGCAGCGTCAACTGGTTACGCGGTTTGGTAAAACCGCGTAACTATTAAGGCCGCTGGCCCATGCCACCCTCGAGGGTGACGGTCTCGCCGTTCATATACTTAAAATCGGGGCCGCAAAGTTGAACGACCACGCGGCCGATCTCCTTCTCGACGTCGCCGTAGTGGCCCGCCGGCGGCATGTGAACGTTGGCCTTGAACGCCTCGGGATAGGCGTCCTGGAAGTTCTCGAGTGCAGCAGTCCAGGCAAGCGGGCAAACGATGTTGACGTTGATGCCGTCCTTGCCCCACTCGTTGGCGGCAACGCGGGTCAGGCCGCGGATGCCCTCCTTGGCGGCAGCATAGCTGCACTGGCCATAGTTGCCAAACAGGCCGGCGCCCGAGGCGAAGTTGACCACGGAGCCCTTGGTCTCCTTCAGGTGCGGATAGGCCTTCTGCATGTACAGATAGGTAGCATACAGACCGGAGTAAATGGCCAGGTTAAACTGATCCATGGTGTGATCGGCGATGGTCACGCCCGAGGCGCTGGCCTGAGCATTGTTGACGACGGCGTCGATGCGGCCGAACTCCTCAATGGCCTTGTCGATGACGTTCTGGACGACGGCCTCGTTGTCCTGACCAGCCGAGACATCGGCCTGAACAGGCAGAACCTTGACGCCGTACTCGGCCTCGAGGGATTCCTTGGCAGCCTCGAGCTTGGCGACGTTGCGGCCGGTAATGACGAGGTTTGCGCCCTCCTTGGCAAAAGCGATATCGATGCCGTAGCCGATGGAGCCAGCGGAGCCGTCCTTAAGCGTGGCCTTGCCGCCGCCGGTGACGATCACGGTCTTACCAGTGAAAAGTCCCATACAAAGTCCTTTCAAATCGCGACGGGCACGCCCGCCGACTGCGCGTATCCAACTTCACGCGCCAAAAGCTGAAATGCAACTTTAGCGGGTTCAAGTGAAAAATAAAGACCGCAGCAGGCGAACGGCACCACGTCGTTCGGCGAAGGGATTGTCAAGTACAAACCGGATAAAGCGGCCGAGTTATTGCTATCAGATCAAGCCATCGAACACGTTTTGAAACTTTGCTGCGGCGCGCGGGATGTCGGCGCGAGACTTTATCATAGGGTGACAAACAACGATGAGGAGCACATGCCTATGACAGACGAGCTGGACCCCCAGACTCAACAGCATATTGATGATTCCGCAGACACCATTGACGACTGCGATACTTCTACCAGCAGCGATGGCGGCATTGATGCCGCTGTCGAGGAGGCTCCTGCCGCCGCAGACGAGGCCGCAGACGCAAATGTCGCCGCAGAGCAAGACAAAGTAGAGCAGCTAGAACAGCAGGACCCGAGCGATGCTGAGCCCAAGGCTGAGAACGCTCCGCAACCAGCGGGCCCCATCGAGGTGTCTTCGGAAGAAGAGCTCGACGCCGTCATGGACTCCATGATGGATGCCGTCAAAGCGATGAAGGACGCCGTCGCCGATGCCGATGTCGACGCCGAGGAAGAGGAAGCCGCCGAGGCTGCCTCGACGTTTGTGCCCGGCGAGACCCCGGTTGCCGACCAGGGCAGCACCATGCCCTCGTTCCTGCAGCTCGAGCACCCCACGATCGGCGCCGACGCGGTCGACCCGCACGCAGCGGGCTTTTCCGTGATCGAAGGCGGCACCGGCAATATCGCCGCGCCGCAGACTGCCGATACGAATGCCGCCGAGGCCGCGCACCCGACCACCTCGCATGCTCCCGCCACGAGTCGCGACCTGGGGAGCGCCGTCTCAAACACCGCTAACGCCGTGGGCACTTTTATCGCCCAGGGCGCGTCGGCCATGCGCGAGATGAACGCCGCCAAGAAAGCACTCGCCGATGCCCGCGCCCATTTAGCCGAGCTTGAGCAGCGCATCGCCGACCAGGCAGAGGAGCTCGAGACGCGCCAGGACATCGCAGGCCGCTACGGTCAGATCATCGCCGATCAACGCCAGGCGATTGCCGCGGCACAAAAGACCGCTGCGGCAGCTGAAATAAACCGCGACGCCCACGCCGCCAAAGCGACGGAGCTCAAGGGCCAGCTCGAGCAAATGAAGGCAGAGGACGATGCGACCGAGCTCCGCCTGAAGGCTGCACTCGACGCCGTGGAAGCCCGCGAGGCGAGCTCGCGCGAGACCGGCAACCGCCTCGTTCGTCGCCTTGAGGATTCCAAGCGTATCCGCGACAAAGTGAAGGCTGAGCGCGATGCCGGTGTCGCCGCCGCACGACAAACTGCCGATGCTACGCGCGCACAGCTCGAGACCTTGCGTCGCGAGTATGCCGAGCTGCAGCGCAACCCTTCGGCAAATCCCGCCAATTACACCGTACGCACCAACGAGTTGTCTATGCAAATCTCCGACGCTGCCGACGCCCTCCGCAAGGCCGAGGAAGATATTCCGCGCGTGACTGCCGATCTTGAGCATTCACTTGCCGCCGCCGAGCAGGCCGTCGAGCAGGCACAGGCCCCCATTGCCGACGCTAAACGCGCGCACCAGGCCATAACGGCTGAGGCAGATGCCGCGCGCGACGAGCTGCAGTCCGCAAAAACTGCCGCCGCGACGCGCCAGCGCGAGCTGCGCGAAAAGATCGCCACGCAGGACAAGGCACGCCGCGAGCAAGAGCAGGCCATCGCAAACGCCCGGGCAGATGCCGCGCATGCGCAGTCGATTATCGAGCAGGCGACCGAGGTGCATGACCATCCCGAGATCACCGAATCACTCGCCGGGTCCTTGGCACGCGACAAGGCCGAGCATACCGAGACCGAGCGCGAAGTTACCCAACTCGAGGCCGCCGAAAACGACGTGCGCAAGCGAACCCGCGACTCACGCATCAAATTCACCGGAGCTATCGCCTGCATCATCGCCGTGATTCTGGTGATCATCCTGATCTGGCTGTTCGCGAGCAAGTAAACCCGCTGCCAAAAACGCCCCAACGCAGTTGCGGTGAGATAGTTCCTGTTGAGCCCTCAAAAAGGCCAATTCAAGAACTATCTCACCGCAACTTTTTGAGTGGTGCAAGGTAGTTATTGGGGACGTTCTTAAACTTATTAGATTGCCGCAAGGTAGTCGTTGGGGACGTTCTTAAACGACTAGTCATTCAAGAACGTCCCCAACGACTACCCAAGTGCCAAGCGCCGCAAGAGTGTCCCTTTTGACTAGTCATTTAAGAACGTCCCCAACGACTACAGCAACAACCACGGCAACGCCGATGTTTTGGCGCGGACAGCGAAAACGCCCCTAAGCGAGCAAGGTGACGTGAAAGAGGAGGGCATTGACCTTTTGGTCATGCCCGACGATTGAACGTCAGATTGCCGCTTAGGGGCGTTTGCAGCGTCGGCCGGTTACGGCGTTTGGAAAACGCCGTAACCTACTGAATGAGCATCGCGTCGCCAAAGCTGAAGAAGCGATAACGTTCTTCGATAGCAGCGGCGTAGGCATCCATGATCTGGTCGCGGGTGGCAAGCGCGCTTACGAGCATCATGAGCGTGGAGCGCGGCACGTGGAAGTTCGTGATCAGCGCGTCGACCACGTGATAGGTCGAGCCGGGCATAAGGTAGAGCTGCGTTGTCGCGTTCTCGCGCACCACGATGTCGCCACGGCCGAGCGTATCGGCCCCGTCCTCGCGGCCCTCAAAATAGCGCGCCGTCACGGCCGGATCGGACACCGGCGCGTCCGCGTCAAACGCACTCTCGAGCGAGCGCACCGCGGTGGTGCCGACGGCGATCACGCGATGCCCCTCGGCCTTCGCCTTATGCACGGCGTCGACCACCTCCTGCGACACGTGGTAGCGCTCGGTGTGCATCACGTGCTGCGTGGGGTCGTCCTCCTCCACCAGACGGAAGGTATCGATACCCACCTCGAGCTCGACGGCGGCAAACTTCGCACCCTTGGCCTCGATAGCGGCCATGAGCTCGGGCGTGAAGTGCAGGCCAGCCGTGGGAGCAGCGGCCGAGTGCTCCTCCTTCATGGCGTAGACGGTCTGATATTTCTCTGGATCGCCCTCGTAATCGGTGATGTAGGGCGGCAGCGGCACGTGACCGGCAGCGTGGATGGCCTCGTCGAGCGTGCGCGGGTCGCCGGCGGTATTGCAACCGGCCGGCTCAAAACGCACCAGACGGCCGCCGCGGCTATCGGTGACAAAGTCGACGACCTCGGCCGTCAGCACCACGGGAGCCCCCTCGGGCGCATGGGCGCCACCGGCGCGATACTCAATATGAGCACCGGGCTTCAGGCGCTTGCCCGGCTTGACCAGGCACTCCCAAACGTGACCCAGCGGGTCAACATCCTCGCGACGCTTGAGCAGCAGTGTCTCGACCACGCCACCCGAGCCAGCCTTGCGACCGATAAGACGGGCCGGCATCACGCGCGTCTGGTTGATGACGAGCACGTCGCCCGGCTCGATATAGTCGATGATGTCGCGGAAGATGCGGTGCTCAACGGTACCGCCGTGCTCCAACGGCGTTCCCGCCTGGGAACCCTTGCGATCCACCACCAGCAGGCGGCAGGAGTCGCGCGGCTCGGCAGGAGCCTGGGCGATCAGTTCCTCAGGAAGGTTATAGTCAAAATCATCGGTACGCATAGACACGTCGGATTCTCCTTATATAGCTAAAGTCCGTTCTACATCCTAGCAGGCTGACGTCCCAAATGAACTACTTTTTGGCAGCTTTGCGCTCGTCACGGATGCGGGCGCGGTCCATGGCCGCCTCGACGGCCGAGAATCGGCAGGCGCCGGAAATTTGCCCCGACACACCCACCACCGCTGGGC
>UQXC01000082.1 GCA_900544995.1 uncultured Collinsella sp.
AACTGCGGGAATGGCCTATTTGCTCAATGTGTTCGGCTGAGATCGGAAATCAACCCCTTTGTGGTGGATATGGACTCACGGCGAAGCTAGTGGCGAAGTCCCAGCAGCCCGCGGCCGCGATGACGAGCGTCGGCGTGTACTTGGGCGTGCGGGCCGGCGGCTTTGACGGACTCGGGCAGGTGCGAGTACTTCTTCTCGAAGTTCTCCTCAAACATCACCGCCAGGTTGTGCGCGGCCTCGTCGTAGCGCGCGGTGCTCTGCCAGTACTGGCGCGGCACCAGGATGCCATCGGGCACACCGTGGCACGTCGTGGGAATGTCGACGTTAAAGATGTCGTCGTGCACGAACTCGCTGTCCTCGATGGTGCCGTCGAGGGCGCGCGCGACCAGCGGGCGCGTGTAGGCCAGCTCGATGCGATGACCCACGCCGTAGCCGCCGCCGATCCAGCCGGTGTTGACCAGGTACACGCGTGTGCGGCCGTCGGCAATACGCTCGCCGAGCATCTTGGCGTAAACCATGGGGTCGAGCGGCATAAACGGCTCGCCGAACAGCGAAGAGAACGTGGGTGTGGGCTCGGTGACGCCGACCTCGGTGCCGGGAATCTTAGCCGTAAAGCCCGTCACAAAGTGGTACATGGCGGCGTCGGCCGTCAGACGCGAGATGGGCGGCAGCACGCCAAAAGCGTCGCAAGTCAGGAACAGCACGACACTCGGAGTGGTGCCCATGCCCTTAGTCCACGCGTTAGGAATGTGCTCCACGGGATAGGCCACGCGCGTGTTGTGCGTGATCGAGATGTCATCGTAGTTGGGCTTGCGGTTCTCGTCGAGCACCACGTTTTCGCAGATCGCGCCAAAGCGGACAGCGTTGAAGATCTCGGGCTCGTGGAAGGCGTCCAGCCCCTCGCATTTGGCGTAGCAGCCACCCTCGATGTTGAAGATGCCCATGTCAGACCAGCCGTGCTCGTCGTCGCCGATCAGCAGGCGCGTGGGGTTGGCAGAAAGCGTGGTCTTGCCCGTGCCGGACAGGCCAAAGAACACGGCAGTCTCGTGCGTGACGGGATCCATGCTGGCCGAGCAGTGCATGGGCAGCACGTCGTCCTCGACGGGCAGCAGATAGTTCATGACGCTAAAGATCGACTTTTTAATCTCGCCGGAGTAGCCGGTGCCGGCGACCAGAATCACGCGTTCCTGGAAGTTGATGACCACGGCAGCGCTGGAATTGAGGCCCTTAATGGCGGGGTCGCACTGGTAACCGGGCGCTGCGAGCACGCAGAAGTCGGGCTCACCGGTGCGCGCGATTTCGCGGGCGAGCGGGCGGGCGAGCATCTGCTTAATAAAGAGTGCCTGGCTGGCACGCTCGCAGGCAACGAGCAGTCGACGCGTGTGGTTGCGGTCGGCGCCTGCCATGCCGCGGGTGACGAACACATCGCGCTCGTTGAGATAGTCGACGACGCCGGCCTTGATGGCCTCATAGCTCTCGACGGACAGAGGGCGGTTGACCGCGCCCCAGGCAATCTTGTCGTGAACATCTGGGGTGTCAACGATAAAGCGATCGTTGGGAGAACGGCCGGTGCGCTCCCCCGTCTCAATCACCAGCGCGCCGTTGGATGCCATGCGGCCTTCTTCGCGGCGGATGGCGTGCTCGACGAGCTCCGCGGCGGGTAGATCGACCAGCAGGCGGGGCTGATTCTCGGCGGGATCTTCGACCAGTGTAATGCCAAAGTTGGACAAAACTTCTGCAGGGGTAACACCAGGCATGGGGCCTCCTTTAAAAACGCGACACGTGGACGCGGCGCGCACTTTACTCACGTAAAGTCCTTTGTACCCGATATGCAAAAACGTTTTTGCGGCAATGGTGAAGCGCCCGCCCAACGGTCAAAAATCGCAGACAAGCGGCCTAGTCATTGGGGACGTTTTTAAACAACTAGTCATTGGGGACACTCTTGAACAGGCAACATTCAAGGAATGTCCCCGGATGCCGGCACTTAGGGACGTTCCCAAAGTGCCGGCACATAAGGAACGTCCCTAAGTGCCGACTACAGCGGCAGGCCTTGGCCGAGCATGGCTATGGCGCTCATCAGGACCAGCATGCCGGCGGCGTAGGGCAGGACGGCGCCCAAGAGTTCGGCATCCTTACCGCGCACGAGCACGGCGGCAAGACCAATGGCGAGGGTCTGCGGCGAGATCATCTTACCGGCGGCGACGCCCAGGGCGTTCAACGCGACCATCCAGTAGTCGCTCACACCCAGCGCAGTGGCAGCCTGGCTCTGAATGGGGCCAAACAGCATGCCCGAGGACGTGCCCGAGCCGGTCACAAACGCACCGACTGCGCCGATCCACGGAGCCAGAATCGGGTACAGCCCACCGGCGACGGCGATGCAGAACGCGCTGATCGAAGAGATCATGCCCGCATAGCCCATCACCTTGGCGCAGCCCAGCACCGAAAGCATCGTGATAACCGTCGGCATCATCTGCTTCACAGTCGCGGCCAGCACCTCGCCCATCATGCGCGGCGAAGCGCCCTGAATGGCACCGCCGACAAACGCCGCCAGGAAAATCCAGACGCCTGGCGTGTTGATCCACGAAAACGTAAGCATACCGGGATTCTCACCGCAATACACCTGCACATGGCTCGCAAACGGCGCGAGCGCAGCATGTACAGCGGGCACCAGATTAGACGTGCCCAGCAGCAACACAAAGATCAGGATGAAGCACGACCAGGCCGAAAGCGCCGACTTAACGGTGAGCTTCTCCCCCGCCTCGATATTCATGTGAAAGCGTGCGTCCAGATGCCCCGACTTCTCGGCACGCATGGCAAGTGCAGCTGTCAGCGCGAGCGAAACGATGGATCCTACGACCACGGCCAGCTCGGGGCCCACAAACATGGCAACGACCAGAGCCGCGCCGACAAACGACACGCCGGAGAGCAACGCCACGCCGGCAACACCGTGCAGACGCTCGCCCACACTCGCGGCATTGCCCTGGTCATCGGCAACACGGCCCGCAACCAGCACAATAAATAGCGGCATCACCACAAAGAACGGTGCGAGCTGCACCAGCTGAACGGTCGCTAGGTGAAGGGAATCCAAACCCACCAGGTCGGCAACGGACACCGTGGGGATGCCGATGGAGCCGTAGGGCGTGGGCACGCCGTTGGCCAGCAGGCAGATGAGCACGGCAGGCACGGCCTCAAAGCCCAGGCCCGCGAGCATGCCGGCGGGAATGGCGACAGCGGTACCGAAGCCGGCCATGCCCTCCATAAAGCCACCGAAGCACCAAGCCACGAGCAGCGCCAGCAGACGGCGGTCGCTGCTGATGGAGGTGATCATGCTGCCGATCACGTCCATGGCGCCCGTACGAACGCACAGGTTATACGTGAACACCGCGGCGATGATCACCAGGACGATGGGCCACAGAGCCATCAAAAAACCTTCGAGCGAGGCGGTCGCGATCTGCGCTGCCGGCAGGTGCCACCATGCGAAGGCAAGCAAGCACGAAAGGACAAACGATCCGATAGCGGCCTTCCAAGCTGGCCATTTAAAGCACAGCAGCATCACGACCAGCCAAATAATCGGCACAAGAGCCAGTAAGAATGCGGCGACGTCCATAGGTAGAAGCTCCTTGGTACCGCGTGGGCGGCATCGGGGGTGTCACAAAACTTCAACAGGATACCGCACGTTTACCGACAAATTACAGCCGCCCGCCGAAATTATTGAACAATCCGTTCAAAAACACGAACGAACACCGTCGCGTCTATACTAAAGCGCAGCAATAGAAAGGACTCCGCTTTGAGCATCACGCCCCTCGATAGCATTCGCCGCGCCATCGCCCGCCGCAACGGCGTCTCCAACCCCGCTGCATCGAGAGACGGCGCCGCGAAGGCCCAGGGCGGCCGCATCGAGAACGGCCTCTTCCCTGCCTCGCACACTGCCGAGGAACTCGCACGCATCCAAGAGCTGAGTCAGCGCAACGCCGGCGGGCCCGATAGCAGCCAAGCCACACGTCGCCGGCGCGAACGCGATCGCAAGCCCGGCCCCGTCCGCCGCATGGTCAACGCTTGGTGGAACCGTCTGCTCGGTGCCGTCTACGGCGGCGGCTTCTCCATGCAGGAAGCGGAATACGAGGAGCACGCCACCCGCCGCGATTACCTTTGGAACGCTCTCGGCACCGCCGTGTGGGGCTTGGCGTTTCCGCTGCTCACCATCGTGTCCACACAGCTCGTGGGCGCCGAAGAAGCCGGCAAGTTCTCCATCGCCTTTGTCACCGGCACGCTCATCATGATCGCATGCAACTACGGCGTGCGCAATTTCCAGGTCTCGGACATCGACGAAAAGACGTCCTTCGCCTCCTACCAGCTCAACCGCTGGCTTTGTGGAGCGCTCGCCCTAGGCTGCGGCCTCATGTATAGCAGCGCCCGCGGCTATGACGCGCAGATGGCGACGATCGGCCTAGGCGTCTACCTGTATAAGGTCATCGACGGCGTCGCCGACGTGTACGAAGGCCGCCTGCAGCAGGCCGACAAGCTCTACTTGGCTGGAATGAGTCAAACGCTACGCTCCGTCGGCGTCATCGCGGTCTTCAGCGTGGCGCTGTTCTTCACGCGCAGCATGCCCATCGCGGCCATGGCCATGGGCATCGCCGCAATCGCCTCGCTCGTGCTGGTCACCGCGCCGCTCGCCCTGCTCGAGACCGAAAAATCGCGCCGCGTAAACCTGCGCGAGGTCGGCCACCTGTTTGTCCAGTGCGCCCCACTCTTTGGCGCGCTATTCCTGTTCAACCTTATCGAAAGCATGCCCAAGTTTGTGATGGAAGGAACACTGGCCTACAAATACCAGCTGTACTTTAATGCCCTGTTTTTTCCAGCTCAGGCTATTCTGTTGAGCATTGGATTTGTCTATAAACCGCAGCTCCTGCGCTTGTCGAGCATTTGGGCTAATCCTCGCAAGCGTCGTCGCTTTGACCTGATTATTGTTGCCGTTATGGCGCTGATCGTGGTCATCACCGGCGTGTGCGCCGCATTTATGGCAGGTCCCGGTATTCCCCTCATGAGCTATATGTACGGCCTCAACTTTGAGCGCTACCGCACATTGGCGCTGCTGATGGTCGTCGCCGGCGGCGTCACCGCGGCCATCGACTTTATCTACGCCATCATCACGGTGCTGCGCCATGCCGGCGACGTCACCAAGGTCTACCTGATTTGTTTTGCCGTGAGCGTGGTGCTCCCGGTGATCCTGATCAACCTGCTGGGCCTGATGGGCGCTGTGGTAAGCTACCTGGCCATCATGGCCCTACTGCTGGTGCTGCTGATTATCGAGTACCGCCGCATCCGCCAACGCATAGAGAGGGACCGGAATCCGTACGGCGCCTAATTGCGGCGATGGGAGCAGCTAATTTGCGGTGGAATCACCCCGGCTGGGGTCTCGTTGCGGACACGCAAAACTAAGTGAGTAGACTTTTACCGAATCCCCGACCACACCGACAGAGCACTAGTCTGTGACCTGCACTGATAATTGTTCTCGGGGGAAGCGGGCACTGCGGGGCGCGGCAACGG
>UQXC01000083.1 GCA_900544995.1 uncultured Collinsella sp.
CACGGCGAGCGCCGAGGCAAACCCCCGGCGCGACATTTCAAAATCAAACGCGCGCATCGCTAGCACGTCCCCTCGTTAGGCATCGTCCATGCGTGATGGTCGGTATGCAGCAATTCCTCGGCCAGCGGCGAGAGCGGCTCGCCCAAGAACTCGCGGTAGCACGCCTGGACATCGGGATTCTCGTGCGAGAAGCGAATGTCCGCCTTCGCATCCAGGCCCCACAGTACCTGGCCGCGCTCGGCTGCCAGCTCGCAACCGTCGTGGATAGGCTGACCGCCGCCACCGACGCAGCCGCCCGGGCATGCCATAACCTCGACGAAGTCATAGCTCACACGGCCGTCGCGAATCGCATCGAGTAGGCGGGCGGCGTTGCCCAGCCCGTGCGCCACGGCGACGCGCACCTTGGTGCCATCGATATCGGCCACGGCCTCCTTCCAGCCGTCCAGGCCGCGCACGTCGGTAAAGAAATCGGCGTCGGGGTTCTTGCCCGTCACCAGGTAATAGGCCGAGCGCACGGCGGCCTCCATCACGCCGCCCGTGGCGCCAAAGATCACACCCGCGCCTGTGCCAAAGCCCAGCGGCGTATCGAGCGGCTCCTCAACCAGCGTGTCCACGCTCACGTGGCTCGCGCGGATCATGCGCACCATCTCGCGCACCGTCAGCGCAACGTCCACATCGGGTGCGCCGCCCTCGCCCACCATGCTCGGCAGCGTGCACTCGGCCTTCTTGGCCGTGCACGGCATAACGGACACCACGAACAGTCGCTCGGGCTCCACGCCCAGCACCTTGGCGTAGTAGGTCTTGGCGATGGCGCCGAACATCTGCTGCGGCGACTTGGACGTGGACAGGCTGTCGACAAACTCCGGATAGCGCGCCTTCACAAAGCGCACCCAGCCCGGGCAGCAGCTCGTAAACATGGGCCAGCCGCGGCTATCGTCCTCACCCTTAGCGGCGGCACCCAGGCGCTCGAGCAGCTCGGAGCCCTCCTCCATAATGGTGAGATCAGCCGAGAAGTCGGTGTCGAACACGTACTCAAAGCCCACGCGGCGCAGCGCGCAAGCCAGGCGCTCGACGGTAGCCTCCTCGCGCGGAATGCCGAGCTCCTCGCCCCAGGCGCTTCGCACGGCCGGCGCAATCTGCACCAACACGATCTTGTCAGGATTAGCGAGCGCGTCAAACACGATCTCGGTATCGTCGCGCTCACGCAGTGCGCCCGTCGGACAATGCGTAATGCACTGGCCGCACGCGACGCAATCGGTCTTGCCGATCGGCGCGCGCCCGCGGGTACCCACGGCGGTATGCGTGGCGCGGTTGGTCAGGTCCCAAATCCCCAGGCCCTGCACGCTCTCGCACACCTTGATGCAGCGCATGCATTTAATGCACTTGTCGTTTTCGCGGATGATGGGGAAATCGAAATCCCAGCCCTCGCCCGCCAAATGCCTTTGATACGGCAGATAGAAAATGCCCAGGTCGTTGGCGATGGTCTGCAGGTTGCAGTTGCCGCTGCGCACGCAGCTCGTGCACTGCGAATCGTGCTGGGACAGCAGCAGCTGCACGTTGGTGCGACGGGCCTCGCGGGCCTTGGGGCTGTTGGTGTGGACCACCATGCCGTCGAGCACGTAGTTGTTGCAGGCGGCAACCAGCTGGTCGCAGCCCTCGACCTCGACCACGCATACGCGGCAGCCGCCGATCTCGTTCAGATCGCGCAGGTAGCACAGGGTGGGAATCTGGATGCCGACGGACTTGGCTGCGTCCAGGATCGTGGTGTGCTCGGGAACCACAACCTCGCAGTTATCGATAGTGAGCTTGACCATATTGTGCGCTCCGTTTTCGGTGTTGTCGCTGACGGTGGTTTTGTTGGGCTCTACCATTCCAGGTTCCTCCCTCCGCGGAACGCGCCAAAGCCAAAGTGATCGCAGCGCAGGCAGCGGCTCGCCTCCTGACGCGCCTCCTGCTCGGTGAGACCCTGCTCGACCAGATTCCAATCGTGAATACGCTCGCCGGCTTCGCGCTCGCCCAGCTCGCAGCGGCCGCACTCATGCTTACCCTTAAACTGGACGGTCGGCAGCTCCACGTCGAGCTTAATCTTGTGGTCGAAACCCAGGTAGCGGTCGATGTTTGCCGACGCCACGCGGCCGGCATTGATGGCGCGGATGACGGTAGCGGGGCCGGTCTGGCAGTCGCCGCCGCTAAAGAGGCCATCGAAGTTGGGCACGGCGCCGTCCGAATCGGTGACGATGCAGCCCCACTTGCAGGCAATGCCCATCTCCTCAAACGGTTTGGAATCGATGTCCTGACCAATGGCCACAAACACGCGCTCGCAGGGGATGACGCGCTCGGGCGTGGCGGCGGCACGCGGAGCCGGACGACCGCGGCGGGGCTCGCCGATAATCTGCGACTGCACGCGCAAGCCGCTCACGCGACCGTCTTCGCCCGTCTCGATGGCGAGCGGGGCTGTGAGCTCCAGAACCTCGCAGCCCTCGGCCTGGGCGCCGGCGATCTCGGCATCCTGGGCCGTCATATCGCAGATGCGACGGCGATAGACAATGCTTACCTTTTCGGCACCGCAGCGCACGGCGGAGCGCGCCACGTCCATGGCCACGTTGCCGCCGCCGATGACGCACACGCGCTGACCGCTCAGGTCGGGCAGCTCGTCATCGCCGATGGCGCGCAGCATCTTGACGGCCGACTCAACGCCGGGCGCTTCTTCGCCCGGAAGGCCGAGCTTCTTATCGCTGTGGGCACCGATGGCCAGGTAGACGGCATCGGACTCGTCGCGCAGGCGGGCAAGCTCCTCGCCGTTGACGGAGTGATCGAGCTCAACGTCGATGCCGGCGCTCAAGATCCAGTCGATCTCGGCCTGCAGGCGCTCGCGCGGCAGACGATAGCTGGGGATGCCGTAGCGCAGCATGCCGCCCAAGTGGTGGCGCTGCTCAAAAATGGTCACCTTGTGGCCCATCACGGCCAGGTAGTAGGCACAGGAAAGGCCGGCCGGGCCGCCGCCGATCACGGCGATGCGCTTGCCGGTGTTGTCCACTACATGCGGCTTGTGGTCGTTGAGGTCACTGTGCTCAACGGCAAAACGCTTGAGGGCGAGAATGTTCATGGGATCATCGACCATGCCACGGCGGCAGTGCATCTCGCAGGGATGCTCGCACACCAAGCCGCAGACGAGCGGCAGTGGGTTGTTCTTGCGGATGACCTTGACGGCGTCGGCATAACGGCCTGCCTCGACGAGCGAGATGTAACCGGGAATGTCGACGTGCGCCGGGCAGCCCGAGACACACGGGACGCGAGCCTCGCGGTCAAAGCCGCAGGAGTGCTCGCGGATGTGGTGCTCAAAATCGTCGCGAAAGCCGCGAATAGCCGTGAGTGCCATGGCGCCGGCCTCGTAGCCGATGGCGCAGTCGCTCGAAAGGTAGATGGTGCGGGCCGTGCGCTCAATCAGGTTGAGCGTGGACTCATCGGCGCGCCCTTCGAGCACATCGGCAAGCAGGTCGCTCAGCGCGCTCAGGCCCACACGGCAGGGCGTGCACTTGCCGCAGCTCTGGGTGGAGCACAGGTTGACGAGCGCCGCCGTAAACTCAACGGGACACGGGGCGAGCGAACTCACCGCCAGACGGCGTCCGAGCGCATCGTGCAGGTCGTCCATGACGGCCTGAGCGTGGCTGCGTTCCATTACATGCAGTCGAGCCATAAGATCCCCTCTCACATGGCAGCCCGGAGGCGAGGCCGGGCGAAATTGCTACACGCACAACACTGACCTAAAAAGTTGTTAGGTCTCCACGCAGTTCGGCAGGCGGCATGAAATGTCACCCTCAGCGGTGAAATAGAACATTACCGCAGATAAATGCCATATTTGATAAAACGCGTTACCAAATTGCAATATTCAATGTGAAAAAGAGCGCCTTACTATTTTTCCTTTTTGATCCGTTTTCCTCCGTCTCCTTCGGATCACATGATCCCTTGGGAACGGAGGAAAACGGATCGTTTTTGGTGCAAAAGGGCCAGGTTTGTTTGCACCAATCTCACTTGCGCTAGATGAAGAGCTCGCATTCCTTCCGCGCGACGCAAACCTTGCTCAGCATCTGGGAAACAGCGGATAGTTTGTTGGAATCAAGCTTGCGAGCACCTCGCGGACATACGGCGATGCAGCGCATGCAGGAGATGCACGCCTCGCCAGCTGCTCGTTTGGGGTCACTCTTGTCGATAGCGCAAACGGGGCACGCCGCGGCGCATGCACCGCAGGAGACACAATCCTCTGTTGCCTCGGGTGCCATGCGGTGACCTCCGGCTTGTTTATAAGGACGATTGCCGGGGATAGAGGGCCCGGACGCATCCTCAGCCAACAGCTTTTGCTGAATTTGCTGCGCAAACTCTGCGAGCTGCGCCGCATCCTGCGCATCCGGTCGCCCAGCAGCAAACTGACGAGCAACGGAATGCTCAGCAATAGCAGAAACCGCTGCAACAACCCTAAATACGGCGCGCTTCGCAACGTCCTCCAGCTCTACGAGCGTGTCCTCAAACGCGCGGTTTCCGTATACGCAAACCAAAACAGCCCGAGCCCCGTTGCCGCGCACCATGCCCAACCGGTCAGCCACCACAGCCGGGATTCTACCGGCATACGCCGGCACAGAGATTACGGCCACGTCGTCCTCAGTCATCGAGACAGCGCTGAAATCTAGCCCGCTATCGGCCAGATCGACGGTAACGGTATTCTTGCCCAGTGCCCCGGCCACAAGGCCAGACACCTTCCGCGTTCCACCCGTCGGACTAAACACAATTTCGAATACGCTCATCGAGGCACCCTCCCCTACGCCTGGCAACGCGTCAAGCCGCTTTCACATCCAGCCAGAGTATACGGCGCATGGGATCCCCGTTTTGGTGCACCAAGCACCCCAATGCACCCACCCTACGCTGTCTGCCTCTTCGTTTTGTATAAATTACGGTACAGATTGCATATACTTACTGGATACCGCCGCGTTCTCCTGAGGTACCCCATCCCGGCACGTGCAAAAAACGGAGTATTCTGCAACGTGACCGCGTCAGCACCGCCGCGGTTGGGCAAAACTGTAGGGCGCCGTATCATTCTAAGTCCCGACATGGCGAGAATGACGCGCCCCTGCTCCGGAAAACGGCGAAATCTGACTCGGAACGCTCGCTAGGGATATCCGAAGGCCACCGTTGGCGACGTCGAATCATATGCAGACAACTCGAACTGCAGAATACTCCAAAAAATGCACGGCGCACCCCATGGGACCCATTGCTGCATGGCAGAAAATAGGTCCTCGGCATCCCCCAGATGCATTCCCGAGAACATCACGTTTGAATTAGCGATGGACACGGCAAACAAAAGGGCCCGAGCGTTATTTGCTCGGGCCCTTAGCTTGTCTCACGCTAGCGCGCGATGCGCATCTTACTTGCGCTTGCCGCCGCCGTCGCCGGGGCGACGGGAGCTGCCACCGCGCTTGCCGCCACGGCTGTTGCCGTA
>UQXC01000084.1 GCA_900544995.1 uncultured Collinsella sp.
GGCGGCGTGGGCCGCGACAACGCAGTATTCGTTTTACCCTCAGCTTTCGGTGCCGGCGCCGTGGCCTGGCTATATTGTGTACGCGGCTTGGATGGTGTTGCCCTGTGTGTTGCACGCGATTGACGAGAAGAGGTTTGGCTGATGGCTCGGTTGGATAGCTGCTCGGTAACGGGCGGGGCGTGCGGCTCTGATGTGCCTGCGATTGAGGTACGGGGTCTGAGCTTTACCTACCCCGGGGCTGAGGCTGCGGTGCTCGAGGGGCTCGACTGGTCTGTTCCCCAAGGTGCATTTGCGCTGCTTGTTGGCGGTACCGGATCGGGTAAGTCGACGCTGCTGTCGCTGCTCAAGCCCGAGATCGCTCCGGCGGGCGAGCGCACTGGCGAACTGCGCGTGCTGGGCGAGCCCGTCGCCGACATGGATGTGCGGGCATCGGCGGAGCGCGTGGGCTATGTGTTCCAGGATCCCGAGAACCAGATCGTGTGCGAAACCGTGTGGCACGAGATGGCGTTTGGCCTGGAAAACTTGGGGCTAGCGCGTGATGAGATGCGCCGTCGCGTATCTGAGACCAGCTATTTCTTTGGGCTGGAAGATTGGCTTCACCGCGATACTGACACGCTTTCGGGCGGTCGCAAACAGTTGCTGTCGTTGGCGGCCGTTCTGACGCTGCGCCCGCGCGTGCTGCTGCTCGACGAGCCCACGTCTCAGCTTGATCCGGTTGCGGAGAAGAATTTCCTGCACGCGCTGTTTCGTGTGAATCGCGAGCTGGGCTGCACGGTTGTTGTGGCGACGCATCAGCCGCGCCCAATGCTCGAATACGCGACGTGTGCGTACCGGATTGAGGACGGTCGCGTGCGCGAGGTGGCGGATATGGCTTCTTTGGGACGCCGAGAATCGCTGGTTTCCGATGATATGTTGGGGTGGGGTGCCATCCGATGTGCAAAAAACGGAGTATTCAGCAGGGTCGGGGGCAATTTGGGCCCCGTGGAGCCGTCCAGGGACGTGTCGAGTGCGAAAAATGACCCGGAATTGGACAAATCGTCCGGATTTGTGTCGCAAACGACGGTATTGAACGCCCCGGAAGCCTCCCTGCGCGCGGATGGAAGCAGAATACTCCAAAAAATGCACGCTGGGTCGGCTACCACCCTGGCAGGGAGCTGGTTTCGCTACGATCGCGCGGGCGGTTGGGTGCTGCGCGGGCTCGATGCGTCGTTTTCGGCTGGCGCGGTGCATGCGGTTGTGGGCGGTAACGGCTGCGGCAAGTCGACAATGCTTTCGGTGCTGGCGAAGACCGCCAAGCTGCAGCGCGGCCGCATGGTGCGCGGGGCGGCCTCGGCTGCGCTGCTGCCGCAGAACCCCAAGGCCCTGCTGGTTGCCGAGACGGTTCGCGATGAGCTGATGGAATGGGCCTCGACCTGCGGATATGACGAGAACTTGGCGCGGGAGCGCGCGGCGAGCCTGGGGCTGTCGGGCCTGGATGGGCGCCACCCGTACGATCTTTCGGGCGGACAGCGCCAGCTGCTTGCGTTGGCAAAGCTGCTGCTGATCGGCCCCGAGCTGCTGCTGCTTGACGAACCCACGAAGGGCTTGGACCTGGAGAGCCGCCGCATCATCGCCCGCGCCCTGCGTGACCATGCGAAGGCTGGCGGCACCGTCATCATGGCTACGCACGATTTGGACTTTGCCGAGCAGGTAGCCGACGACGTCGCCATGATGTTTGACGGCGAGATTGCCTGCGTGGAGCCCCCGGCCGACTTCTTTGCCGACAACGTGTTCTATAGGGCGTGATGGGATGACAGACTGTCGTTTCTCGCACTTGCTTGCAAAACTGGAGGTCCCGTTGTTGTTGGCAGTGCCGGCAGTGATGACTGCGGCGTTGCTGGCGGGCATTGAGCAGGCGGCGCTTGCCATGCTGGTTGTAGTGGCGCTGGTGCTTGCGCTGTTCTTTGCGGGTTACGAGGCATCTCGTCCGGGTTTGCGCCAGATTATGCCCACGCTGGTGCTGGCGGCGCTGGCGGCGGCGGGGCGCATCCTGTTTGGGCCTATTCCCGACTTTAAACCGGTGAGCGCCATCGCCATTATCGCGGGGGCGACGCTTGGTCGCCGCAATGGTTTTATGGTTGGCGCGCTGGCGGCGCTGACCAGCAATTTCTTTTTTGGACAGGGCATGTGGACACCGTGGCAGATGTATGCCTGGGGCCTGGTTGGCTATGTTGGCGGTGCGCTGGCGCATGCCGGTGCGTTTGACCGTGCGGATGGAACCGTGCGCATGCCGGCGCTGTTGGCGTATGGCTTTGCCTCGGGTTTGCTGTACGGCGTGGTGATCAACGCGTACGACATTATCGGTTTTGTACAACCGCTCACGTGGGCGGGCGTCGTGGCGCGTCTTGCCACCGCCGTACCGTTCGATATCACGCACGGACTCGCGACCTGCGTGTTTATGGCCGTCCTGTACAAGCCCTGGTGTCGCCGCATCAACCGAGTCGTCGTGAAGTACGGGCTGTAGGGCTGGTTGCGCCGGGGCGGGAATCAATACTGCCGAAGCGCCATTTCAAAACTACGCCGGTTTACGGGGCCAGATTGGCACAGGCAGACCATACCGGCTTTTTTCGAAATGGAGCAAGCCGTTTACCTGCGGTTTTATTATTTCAGAATTCCGTATGGTTAGGGGTTCGCGATTCAGCCCCGTAAACCGGCATAGTTCTGGAATGGCCGGCTTATAGACGGGCATCGTGGCCCTCAAGAGCCAAATTGATCCGTTTTCTTCCGTCTCCAGACGTCCCCGGGGAATCAGCTGAACCCGCCCGCCACGGAATCGGCCTATCTACTACGTTTGACCCGACATCCCCAAGCACAATCGCGTTTTATGAAAAACCGCAGGCTTTCTACCTGCGGTTTTCTTTTGCGCTGTTTGCTGTGGTTGAGGGTAGTGGCTTAAACGTAGTAGATGGGCCAGTTTCGTGGCGGGTGGGCCGCGTGGATGCCCTCGCGAGGTGAAAATGATTCCTTTTCCTCCGTCTCCAGGGGATCAGTTGGGGCTAGAGCTCTAGCGTGAGGGTGACGGGGCAGTGGTCGCTGCCGAAGATGTCGCCACGGATACCGGTGTCGCGTACGTTGTCGGCGATTGCGTCGCTTACCAGGAAGTAGTCGATGCGCCAGCCTGCGTTGTTCTTGCGGGCATTAAAGCGGTAGCTCCACCAGCTGTAGACGCCCTCGACGTCGGGGTTTGCCGCGCGCCAGGTATCGGTAAACCCGGCGTTGAGCAGCTCGGTAAACTTGCCGCGTTCTTCGTCCGAAAAGCCGGCGTTGCCGCGGTTGGACTTGGGGTTCTTAAGGTCGATCTCCTCGTGTGCCACGTTAAAGTCGCCGCAAGTTACGACGGGCTTGCCGGTCTCGCGCTCAAGCGCGCTCAAAAAGCCGCGGTAGGCATCGTCCCAGGCCATGCGCACATCGATGCGCGCGAGTTCGTTTTGCGCGTTGGGCGTGTAGACATCCACAAACCAAAACTTGTCGAACTCGAGCGCACAGACGCGGCCCTCGGTTGCGGCTTGGGCGACGAGCTCGGCCGCCTCGCCCTCGCCGGCGTAGGGTAGCAGCGCGTCGGCGTGCAGCACGCGCAGCGGTTCCTGGCGGCTAAAGACCGCAGTGCCCGAATAGCCTTTACGCTCGGCGTAGCTCCAGGTTTGGTGATAGCCGGGCAGGTCGACCTGCACCTGGCCTTCTCGCAACTTGGTCTCTTGCAGCGCCAAGATATCGACGTCGAGTTCTTGCGCGATCTGAATAAAGCTCGGGTCCTTTTTGAGCACGGCGCGCAGGCCGTTAACGTTCCACGAGGCAAAGGTGTAAGTCTGAGGCATGGTGTCCTTTCGACGGGGTTGGCAGGCTTAAGATTAACGCAATAAGGGCGGGGTGGGCTCCGTGCATGCTGACTTAAAGGCTGCATGCTGGGACGTCGCTCAACGCTGCCCGATTAACAAGGACGGAGGACTCATATGACTCAGACAATATCGGACCCCAGGCAGGCCTCCGCCGCCCTGGCGGATCTGTTTGACACCCACAAGCGCGTGGTCTTCTTTGGCGGCGCTGGTGTTTCCACGGCAAGTGGCATCCCCGATTTCCGCAGCGTGGACGGCCTGTATCACCAGCAGTTTGCCTATCCGCCCGAGACCATGCTGTCGCATAGCTTTTACGAGGCGCATCCTGCGGAGTTCTTCGACTTTTACCGCACCAAGATGATCGCGCTTAACGCTAAGCCCAACCGCTGCCACACCAAGCTGGCCGAGCTGGAGCGCGCCGGCAAGCTCGACGCCGTGGTGACGCAAAACATCGACGGCCTGCATCAGATGGCCGGCTCACAGCGCGTGTTTGAGTTGCACGGATCGGTCCATCGCAACATTTGCCAGTCGTGCGGCGCGGTCTATAGCGCCGAGTGGATTTGCTCGCGCGAGCACGAGGATGCCGCGGGCGTGCCCGCGTGCCCCGCGTGCGGCGGCCGCATCAAGCCCGATGTAGTGCTCTACGAGGAGCCACTCGACGAGCATGTGCTGACCGGTGCCGTTGCCGCCATCGCCGCGGCCGATGCCCTCATCGTGGGCGGGACCTCGCTCGTGGTGTATCCGGCGGCGGGCTTTACGCGTTACTTTACCGGCGATACCCTGGCCATTTGCAATCTCGCTCCCACCGATCAGGATGCAAATGCCGACCTGCTGATTTCTTGCGACATCGCGGCCGCGTTTGCGTTCTAGCCCGCGCGCGCGGATACAATAGAAAGACTGATTGTAAAGCGACCCCGCCGCCAGCGCCCGAGCGCGGCGGCGTGGGCATTTTAGGAGGATGTTCATGGCGAACGACAGCAAGACATGGCGGTGCGGAAAGTACGAGCTCAGCTTTGACCGTCCGCGCATCATGGGCGTCCTCAACGTGACGCCCGATTCGTTTAGCGATGGCGGGGAGCACTTCGACCCCGATGCCGCCATCGAGTACGGCCTGGCGATGCTCGACGCCGGCGCCGACATCATCGACGTGGGCGGCGAGTCCACGCGCCCTGGTTTTACCCCGGTCAACCCCGACGAGGAGGCTCGCCGCGTGCTGCCCGTGGTGCGCGCGCTGGCCAAGGAGGGCGCCATCGTCTCGATCGACACGCGTCATGTGGCGGTTGCCAAGGCGGCCGTGCGCTGCGGCGCCTCGATCGTCAACGACGTGACCGGCTTCACCGATCCCAAGATGGTCGAGTTTGTTAAGACGAGCACCTGCGGCGTCATCGTGATGCATGCCGGCGAGGTCGCCGCGCCCGCACGCACGCACGCAACGGTGCAGCTCGATACCTCGGCAGCGGCGTTTGTTGCCGAGAAGGCGCGCGAGGCGGCTGCCGAGGCCGCGCGT
>UQXC01000085.1 GCA_900544995.1 uncultured Collinsella sp.
CCGAATCGGTTAAAGGGCGGCGGCGAGGCCTGAAGCCCCGCCGCCGATTACCAGGACGTCATAGAAGGCGCTCGTGTTCACTTAGGCCTCGTCGGTCTCGTGCGGGGTAATGGCCTCGACGGCAGAGACTGCCTTGGGCAACATGTCATCGGGCAGTGCGGTCTCGACCTCGCCCTTATCGCAGGCCTCGGCGAGTGCCGGATTAATGGGAAGCTGGCCCAAGATGTCGAGGTTATAGCGCTCTGCGACCTCGGGGAGCTTGCTCTTGCCAAAGACCTCGATCTTCTTGCCGCAGTCGGGGCACTCGATATAGCTCATGTTCTCGACAATGCCCAGAATGGGGACGTTCATCTTCTCGGCCATGTTGACCGCCTTGGCGACGATCATCGAGACCAGATCCTGCGGGCTCGTGACGATGACGATGCCGTCGACGGGCAGCGACTGGAAGACGGTGAGCGCGACATCGCCTGTTCCCGGAGGCATGTCGACCAGCAGGTAGTCGATGGGGCCCCATGAGGTCTCGCTCCAGAACTGCCTAATGGCGCCCGCGATGACCGGACCGCGCCAAAGGACGGGGTCGGTCTCGTTTTGGAGCAGAAGGTTGGAGCTCATGACCTTGACGCCGTGCTCGGAGATTTCGGGCAGCATAAGGTTGCCAAGGGCATGGACGTGGCGTCCGCTCATACCGAACATCTTGGGGATAGAGGGACCGGTGATGTCGGCATCGAGGACGCCGACCTTGTGGCCGTGACGGGCAAGCTCGGTGGCGATGGCACCGGTGACAAACGACTTGCCGACACCGCCCTTGCCGGAAAGCACGGCGATGACGCGTTTGACCTCGGACAGCGTGTTCTCCTCAAATTGCGACGGCGACGTTTGTCCGCCGGCGGCCTGTGCGTGCTCGCAACCCATGTATGACTCCTTTGTATATGTTGGGGCCGGGGCCCCGTGATGTGACACGAGCGTCATTGTACCCTCGTTTGCGAGCGGGAGTCATTTGCGATGCATTTGGGCCGAGCGTGCTTGCAATACGATGGGTTCAAGCGAATGGGCGGGCTTACTGAACTTTGCTGGCGAACTCGAGGTATTGCATGCGCTGCAGCTTGTCGATCGCCGAGGCGTATGGGCTGTCTTCAGATTCCAAGTCGTAGCGCAGCCCGTCGGCACCAAGGTAGCCGGCGACATTGATGGTGGGCACATCTGACCTTGTTGCAAGCAGAGCCTTTTGATAGTCGGTGAGCGGGGCGCCGATCTTATTAAGGGTAATGGCTGCAATCTCGTTTGCCCCGACGGTGTCGTAGACGTTGAGCTCGGTATTGCCGGCGATTTCATAGTTAGCCCAGACGAAATAGGTCGACTGATAGATACGGAAAGCGTGGCTTGCCGTATCTTCCTGAGGGTACAGCTCGTCGTTGAGGGTCGTTGCGGCGCTCGGCTGATGGTCGCCAAAAAAGACAAGGACAACCGGTCTGCCGATATTGCGGAGCTCGTTGATAAAGTACTCGAGGTCCCGGTCGGATGCGTTGATGCAGGTAAGATAGGTGTTGAGCGCGCTATTGGCACCCTCGCTGGCTCCCTCGACCCAATAGTTTGTCAGCTCCTCGGCGGGAACGGTGCCATAGTCGTAGCCGCCGTGATTTTGCATCGTGACGTCAAAGATGAACTGCGGCGCTTCGTCGGTTCTAAGCAGGTCGAGTATCTTGTCGTAGGTGGCGTAGTCGCATACGCCGGCATGGTAACAGGGCGCACCTTCGAAATCGCCGATTGAAAGAAAGTCTCCAAAGCCCAGCTGCTGATAGATTTTATCTCGATGGTAGTTGACGGGGTTTTGCGGGTGCATAGCGGTAGCGGTATACCCAAGCTCCTTAAGGTCCTTTGCCAGGCTGTTGACGCCATTCATCTGATATAGCTGATAGGGGATTTTGCCTAATCCGACAAAGGCCGTTGTCGCTCCGGTCAAAAATTCGAATTCGGAGTTCGCCGTTCCGCCACCGGCGACCGAAGCGAGCATGGTGCCGCGAACAAGTGTGTCGGGAAGCGAGTTGTAGAATGCGGGGCCGGTGTACCCGGCCGCCTGGAGCTGCTCAAAGCACGAAAGGTCGCTAAAACTCTCATTCATGACGGCAACAATCGTCGGCTTGATTTCATTGAACTGGGCAACGGCCGCCGCGCGCTGCTCGCTCGAGCCATACGTGCTGTCGTAGGTGGCGGCGAGCTCCTGCTCGATGCTCTGCGCCTCATCGGGCGTATAGTCTTCGGGCTTCTCAATGGGCAACTCGTTGACCATTTCGGTGAACGAAGTGATAAAACCCTGAGACGCATACGTGGTGATGGGCTGCCAACGGTCAAATCCAAAATTCAGCGCCTGCTCCAAGTCGATGCTGGAAAAGCCCGAGAGCCCCACAACGGTCACTAGCAGAAAAGCGCAGAGGTTAGCGGCGATTGCGGGGAAGACATGGGTGGGCGTACGGAGCTTTCTCGGTCGGATAAGCGAAAGAAGCCCTAGGGAAATCTCCAGCAGGGCTAGAGAGGTTACGATTCCGGCGGTAAAGGTAAACTCGTATCCCTCGCTCACTTCCATTGCGGTGCCAAGGGCCAAGATATCGCTTGGCAGGATGGCCTCGCCTTTAAACGTTATGACGAAGTGCTCGGCAATGCCAAGGATGCAACAGGCGACGGGCACGAGGGCCATGACGCCTCCATGACGCTGTCCCAGCAAATAAAGGGAGAGCAGAACCGTCGCGAGCAGCCCGACGGAAAACCCGAATGAGTTGGCGGGAATGCGATAGAACGTTTCGTTACAGGCAATTTCGAGTGAAACGAACGAGAGCGCTGAAACAGCGGCGATGACAAGGATGTCACGGCAAATACAGGCAACCGTTCCCGTCGCAAGATCGGTTTGGTCGATAAGTCCCGAAACCAAGGGCTCGACAAGAAGTATGACGGCGGTAGCACCGAGCGCCGAATAAGAAAGGACCCATAGGGAATTGTCCTCATTTACGAGCAATTGATTCGTAATCCATGCAGCTACCATGCCGAGCGGGATGAGGAGCGTCGCGCACCAAAAGACGCGGGCAATGGGCGGCTTTTCATTGTGTTTGATTGAAAAATATACGCGCACCACGACGATGGCCACGATAAGGACGGCGATGAATATGGGCAGATTGGCCATGTCGCTCGAAGTGATTTCAAGGGGGATATCTTCGGTCATGGACGTTCCTCTGTTACGGCAAATTAAGTTCAGTATTAGATTACTGTAACCTTTCCACGGCATTTCGAGAAACAAAGCGCCCGATACGCAAAGCTAAAGGTCTGCGAATCTTGTATTACGAACATCTGTGCGCGTCGAGTGCGCTAAACTCATCGACAGTATGATTCGATGCAATAGGAGGCAAGGAGCTTCCATGTCTGATTCTTCTATCGTTATTCGCGGCGCTCGTGAGCACAACCTCCGTGATATCGATGTTTCCATTCCGCGTGACCAACTCGTGGTCATTACCGGTCTTTCTGGCTCGGGCAAGAGTTCGCTGGCATTTGACACTATCTATGCCGAGGGCCAGCGTCGATACGTCGAGAGTCTTTCGAGCTATGCGCGCCAGTTCTTGGGCCAGATGGACAAACCCGACTTGGATTCAATCGACGGCCTTTCGCCGGCGGTGTCGATCGACCAAAAGACGACGTCTAAAAACCCTCGCTCGACGGTTGGCACCGTAACCGAGATTTATGACTATCTGCGCCTGCTGTTCGCCCGTGTGGGCACCCCGCACTGTCCCGAATGCGGCCGCGTCATTGAGCGCCAGACGACCGACCAGGTTGCCGACAAGGTCTTGGCGGCGGGGGAGGGCCGCCGCGCGTTTGTGCTGGCACCGGTGGTGCGCGGGCGAAAAGGCGAGTACACCAAACTGTTTGAGGACCTTCGCGCCGAGGGCTTTAGCCGCGTGCGTGTCGACGGTGAAGTGCGCTCGCTCGACGATCCGATCGATCTGGATAAGAAATTCAAGCACGATATCGAGGTCGTGGTCGATCGCATCGTGATTCGCGAGAACTCGCTGGGCCGTATCGCCGAGTCTGTTGAGCAGGCGACCGCGCTGGCTCACGGCAATGTAAACGTGTACATGCTGCCCGATCGTGATGCTCCCGAGGGGACCGAGGGCGAGCTGCTGGAGTATTCGTTGGCCTTGGCGTGCCCGGAGCATGGACACTCCATTGACGATCTTCAGCCGCGTGATTTTTCGTTTAACGCTCCCTATGGCGCATGTCCTGAGTGCGACGGCCTGGGCTTTAAGAAAACCGTTGATGCCGAGGCGCTGATTGAGGACCCCTCGAAGTCCATTGCCGACGGAGTCTTTGGTAGCCTGTTTGGCAATTCGAACTACTATCCGCAGATTTTTGCTGCGGTCTGCAAACACTTTAAGGTGAGCGCCGATACGCCGTGGGAGGACTTGCCCCCTCGCGTGCGTCGTGCATTCTTGGATGGCCTGGGCGATACGAAGATCTCGGTCGACTACCAAAAGCTCGACGGACGTCGCAGCCAGTGGGATACCAAGTTTTCGGGCGTTCGCAACATCCTGTACGAACGCTATACCGAGACGACGAACGAGAACACCAAGACGCGCCTGGAGAAGTACATTCACGAGGAACCGTGCTCGAGCTGCCACGGCGCTCGTTTGCGCCCTGAGATGCTCGCCGTCACCGTGGGCGGCAAGTCCATTTACGAAGTTTGTTGCCTGTCGTGCCGTGAATCGCTCGAGTTTTTTGAGGGCCTGGAACTCACCGAGCGCCAACAGTTTATCGGCGGCCGTATCGTCAAGGAAATTCTGGAGCGTCTGCGTTTTCTGGTCGATGTTGGACTCGACTATCTGACACTCGATCGCGCCTCGGCGACGCTTTCCGGTGGCGAGGCACAGCGTATTCGACTGGCAACGCAGATCGGCGCGGGTCTCATGGGCGTGCTCTATATTCTGGACGAGCCTTCGATCGGTCTTCATCAGCGTGACAACGAGCGCCTGATCAAGACGCTCGAGCGCCTGCGCGATATCGGCAATACCGTTATCGTCGTCGAACACGACGAGGACACAATCCGTGCCGCCGACTACGTGATCGACATGGGACCCGGCGCCGGCGTCAACGGCGGACACGTAGTCGCGGCGGGAACGCCTGCCCCTATGACAGCGCGGCCCGAGCGGTGAA
>UQXC01000086.1 GCA_900544995.1 uncultured Collinsella sp.
CAGTCCTGCGCAAGACGGAAAGCACATTAAGTGCTTTCCTTTGCGTGCGGAACTCGCGACGAACTAAACAGCCAGGCACGCTGTGCACGTTCGTCATCATCCCGGGGGTTATCTGATGGAAGAAGGTGCGCCGGCTTTCGCCGGCGCTTAATAAGGGGTTTAGTTGGTAGCCATCTTTTTTGCAGCCTGCTCTACGTAGTTGGCCATGTCGGCAACGTCGCAGACGTCTTCGAAGCGGACGGGTTTGGACTCGAGTTCGGCGAGCTGTGCCGGGGCGACCGTGTTGGTTGCCTGCTCGAGCACGCGCATGGCCTCAAAGTCGTCTTCGGGAACGTTAAGCCCCAGGGCGTCGCAGCAGGCGCGTGGGAACTTGTAGGGGCTGGCGGTCGAAAGCAGCACGCGGGCCTTGGCGCCCTCGGCGGGAGCAACCTTTTCAAAGACGTGATAGCCGCAGGCGGTGTGCGGGTCGATCACGTAGCCGTTCGCATCCCAGCAGCTCTTGATGGCAGCACGGACCTCGTCCTCGCTGGCCCAGCCGCAGCCAAACACGCTCTGGATCTTGGCCAGCAGCTCGGCGGGCACCTCGTAACGACCGGTCTGGGCAAGCTGCTCCATAAGGCCGGCAACGAGCTCGCAGTCGCCGTCGGACAGGAAGTAGAGCATGCGCTCCAGGTTGGAGCTAATAAGGATGTCCATCGACGGCGAGATGGTCGTGAAGAACGGGCGGTTACGGTCGTAGACGCCGGTGGTCAGGAAGTCGGCCAGCACGTTGTTCTTGTCGCTGGCCACGATGAGCTTGGCGACGGGCAGACCCATGCACTTGGCATAGTAGCCGGCCAGGATATCGCCAAAGTTGCCGGTCGGTACGCAGAACTCCACGGAGTCGCCGGCCTCGATGGCGCCGGCGCGCAGCAGCTGCGCATAGGCGGCAAAGTAGTAGACGACCTGCGGCACCAGGCGACCGACGTTGATCGAGTTGGCGCTTGAAAGCACCGTGCCGGCGGACTCAAGACGCTCGACAAGCTCCTTATCGGCAAAGATGCGCTTGACGGCGCTCTGGGCATCATCGAAGTTGCCGCGGATGCCGCAGACGGCGACGTTATCGCCCTCCTGAGTGGACATCTGCAGATTCTGCACGCGGCTGACTTTGCCCTCGGGATAAAAGACGGTGATGCCCGTGCCCGGTGCGTCGGCAAAGCCGGCGAGTGCCGCCTTGCCCGTGTCGCCCGACGTGGCGGTGACGATCATAATGCGCTCGGCGCCGCCGTCCTTGGCAGAGGTGCGGGCCATCAGGCGGGGGAGCATCTGCAGGGCGACGTCCTTAAAGGCACTCGTGGGGCCGCCAAAGAGCTCCATCACATAGGTCTGAGGGGCGTCAGCGCCCGGCGCAGCGTCGAGTTTAACGAGCGGCGTAACCTCTTCACTCGCGAACGTGCCGCGGTATGCCTCGTCGACACACGCCGAAATTTCTTCGGCCGTGTAATCATTCAGTAACATTCCCAACACATCTTGAGCGATTTCAAAGTACGATTTATCTGCAAGCGAGCTGATATCGACCTGCTGGGTGCCGAGCTCGTCCGAGACAAACAAACCCCCGTCGGGAGCGATGCCGGTGCGGATTGCCACCTTACTTGAGCACGATAAAGTGCGTCCTCGTGTACTATGATAAGTTCCCATATAACACTGCTCCTCGGATGCCTTGGTCCCAATCGGTGAAACCATGGTATCAGAGCGCGCAAAATAGGTTCGCAGAGGCTTTTTAGAAAGGTAACCTCCAGCCCATGATTAAGATTGCCAAGTTTGGCGGCTCGTCGGTCGCCGACGCCGAACACTTCAAGAAGATCAAGGCCATCGTCGATGCCGACCCGGCTCGCCGTTTTGTGGTGGTTTCCGCCTGCGGTCGCCGTTTTAAGGGCGACACCAAGGTGACCGACCTGCTCTATCTGGTCAATGCGCACGTTAAGTACCACGTGTCGTGTGAGGAGCTGCTCGAGGACATCGGCCAGCGCTATTTTGATATCGCTGACGAGCTGGAGCTCACCTATCCCATCCGTGAGGAGTTCGCGGCCTTTGCCGAGCGCGCCCGCTCGGGCGGCTACTCCACCGAGGAGCTTGTGAGCCGTGGCGAGTATTTTACCGCCCGCCTGATGGCCGAGTACCTGGGCTTACCGTTCCTGGACGCCGCGACGGTTGTGGCGTTCCATCACGACGGTACGCTCAGCATGAATCGCACCTCTGAGCTGGTGCAGGAGTACGGTCAGCAGGGCGGCTTTGTTATGCCCGGTTTCTACGGCGCGACGCGTGAGGGCCAGATCAAGCTGCTCGACCGTGGTGGCGGCGATATTTCCGGCTCGATCCTGGCCAAGTGCCTGGGCGCCGACCTGTACGAGAACTGGACCGACGTTTCGGGCTTCTATTCTGCCGATCCGCGTATTGTTCCCGAGGCTCAGCCCATTGCGCGCGTTACCTACGAGGAGCTGCGCGAGCTTTCGTACATGGGCGCAAGTGTCCTGCACGAGGAGGCCGTGTTCCCCGTGCGCGAGGCAGGCATTCCGCTGGTCATCAAGAACACCAATGCGCCACAGGACCCCGGCACCATCATTAGCGAGACGGCTGATGAGGGCGAGGCAGAGCCCATCATTACCGGCGTGACCGGCAAGCGCGGTTTTGTCGCCATCAACGTCGCCCGCGACCGCACCAAGCCCCGTGTCGGCTTTATGCGCCGCGCGCTTTCGGTCTTCGAGCGCTATGACGTTTCCGTTGAGCACATGCCCACCGGCGTCGACCGCTTTGGCGCCGTGGTGCAGGAGCGGGACGTTCACGATTCGCTGTACTCGCTTGTGGGCGACATTCAGCAGGAGGTCGAGCCGCTCGAGATTGAGGTCGTTGAGGGTCTGGCGCTTATCGCTACCGTCGGCCGTAACCTGCGCGGCCGTGCAGGTATCTCGGGCCATCTGTTTGGCATGCTTGGTCAGGCCGGCGTGAGCGTGCGTATGATTTCGCAGAGCTGCGACGAGATCAACATCATTATCGGTGTCGAGGAGAAGGACTTCGACCTGGCGATTCAGACCATTTACCGTGCCTTCTCCGACGAGAACGGCATTGTGAAGGTCTCCGACCTGGAGGCCCCCGCGCCGGTCGATCCCGCCCTGGCCGCGCTCAAAAAGTAGCGACTGCTCGGTAGATTTTTGGGTCAGGTTTCAAAAATCTACGGCGGGGCGTTTCGTTTCGGTTTCGTTTCGACGGGGCGGGTTTTATATCCGCCCCGTTCTTGTATACACTGGCAACAATAATCGGCCTGCTCGGCGTGCGGGCAAAAGCCACAACCTTTAAAGGGGGAAGCATGAAACAGTACACGGTTGCTATTTTGGGCGCGACGGGAGCTGTAGGCACCCAGATGCTCGAGTGCCTTAACGAGCAGGAGTTCCCGGTTGGCAAGCTCAAGCTGCTGGCAAGTGCACGCTCCGCGGGCGAGACCGTCGAGTTCCGCGGCGAGCAGGTTGTGATTGAGGAGGCTTGCCCCGAGGCCTTTGAGGGCTGCGACATCGTGCTCGGCGCTGCCGGCGACGATATCGCCAAGGAGCTGCTGCCCGAGGCCGTCAAGCGCGGCGCCGTCGTGGTCGACAACAGCCATGCCTTCCGTCTGGATCCCGAGGTGCCGCTGGTCGTGCCCGAGATCAACGCCGACGACATCAAATGGCATCATGGCCTGATCGCCAACCCCAACTGCGCGACCATCATCGGCCTGGTTCCCACCTGGCCGCTGCACCAGCTTGCCGGCGTAAAGCGCATGATTGTTTCGACGTATCAGGCGGCTTCGGGTGCCGGCGCTCCCGGTATGGCCGAGCTCGAGGCTCAGCTGGCCGCTCTGGGCCGTGGCGAGGAGATTCCCGAGCCGCGCGCATTTGCCGCCCAGCTGGCGAGTAACCTGATTCCGCAGATTGGCGGCGTCAAGGAGGAGGGCTTTACCTCCGAGGAGATGAAGCTGCAAAACGAGGGCCGCAAGATTATGCACCTGCCCGAGCTGCGCGTGAACTGCACCTGCGTGCGCGTGCCCGTGCTGCGTTCGCACTCCGAGAGCATCACGCTCGAGTTTGAGCGCGACATTACGGTGGAAGAGGCCCGTGCTGCGCTGGCTACCGCTCCGGGCGTGAAGCTGGTTGACGACATGAGCGCCGAGGATGCGCACGATCGCTTCCCCATGCCGATGGATACGTCCGACCAGGACCTGATTTGGGTCGGCCGCGTGCGTCGCGACATCTCGAACCCCGAGGCTGCGCGCGGCATCACCTTCTGGTGCTGCGGCGATCAAATCCGTAAGGGCGCGGCAACCAACGCCGTCCAGATCGCTAAGCTGCTCTGCGAGTAGTGTGACCTGTCCGGCGGGGGCCGGGTTTAGTTTTCAGAACGTCCTCGACCATGTGTGGCGCCTTGTCCTGCTCCTTCGGAGCTGCGGACAAGGCGCCACACTGGTCTGCGGAGTGTTCTGAAAACTAAG
>UQXC01000087.1 GCA_900544995.1 uncultured Collinsella sp.
GCTGCGGGCGCCGACGATGCTGCGGACGCTGCCGCCAAGCCCGCTGCGGCCGCCGGCTCCGATGCTCAGCACGATGAAGCTGCTGCGAAGGCCGCGCTCAAGGCTGCCGAGATGGAGGCAAAGCTTGCCGCCATGGATCCCGAGAAAGCGGCCAAGGTCCGCGCGGCGCTTGCCGCCAAGGCCGCCCGCGACAAGCAGAAAAAGGAGGCGTAAGGTCCATGGCTCATCGCTCCGTTATTCCGTTTGGCCCGCAGCACCCGGTGCTGCCCGAGCCGCTTCATCTGGACCTGGTGATCGAGGACGACCGCGTCATCGAGGCGATTCCGCAAATCGGCTTTGTGCACCGCGGGCTCGAGAAACTTACCGAAAAGCGCGACATGCACCAGTTTGGCTACATCGCCGAGCGCATCTGCGGCATCTGCGCCGTGGGCCACAGCTGCGGCTATGCCAGCGCCTGCGAGCGCATGCTCGACATCGAGGTGCCCGGCCGCGTGCAGTATATCCGCACCATTCTGCACGAGCTTTCGCGCATTCACTCGCACCTGCTGTGGCTGGGCCTGCTCGCCGATGCCTTTGGTTTCGAGGCGCTGTTCTATCGTTCGTGGACCCTACGCGAGCAGATTCTCAAGATCTTCGAGAGCACGTGCGGCGGCCGCGTGATTTTGTCGATCAACGAGATCGGCGGCCTTAAACACGACATTGAGGACTCCGAGCTGGCGGGTATTGTCCAGACGCTCGATGCCATGCGTCCTGACTACGAGGCCCTGGTGCATACGTTTTTGGACGACAACAGCTGCGGCGAGCGCCTGCATGGCGTGGGCATGATTAGCAAGAAAGACGCGCTGGAGCTTTCGATGGTCGGTCCGTTTGGGCGCGCATCGGGCGTGGATTACGACGTGCGCATGTTTGACGACGGTGCCTATGTGGATCTGGCTGCGTTTGAGCCCATCGTTGCTACCGATGGCGATTGCTATGCCCGCTGCCAGGTGCGCTGTGCCGAGGTCACGCAGGCCATGGACATCATTAAGGAGCTTGTGGGCAAGATTCCGCACGACGGGATCGGCGGGCGCACCAAGCTTACGCCGGCCGACGGCGCACGCGGCGAGGTTGTGATTGAGCAACCGCGCGGCGAGGCGTATTACTATGTGCGCGGCAACGGCACCAAGAATCTGGACCGTTTCCGCGTACGCACGCCGACGTCGCAAAATCTGGCGGGTCTGACGCATGCGCTGCAGGGCGTGCTCCTTGCCAACGTGCCCATGATTATCCTGACCATCGACCCCTGCATTAGCTGCACGGAAAGGTAGGCGCGGCATGAGTTTGCTGACATTTGCCAAGACGGCCTTGGGCTCTATGGTCAAGCAGCCGGTAACGGTGTGCTATCCGCAGGAGAAGCTCGCGGCGCCCGAGCGTTTGCGCGGACATATCGTTAACGACATGGACGTGTGCATCTGCTGCGGGATGTGCGCGCGTCGTTGCCCGGCGGGCGCGCTCGCGGTCGATCGCAAGGGCGGAACGTGGTCGATCGATCCGTATGCCTGCGTGGTGTGCGGCGAGTGCGTCGAGAGCTGCCCCAAACATTGCCTGACTATGGACACCGCCCGTGCTCCAGTTGCGGCGGATAAGACTCCCACGGTAGAAACCAAGCCGGAATAGAGCTGGAATAGGGCCGGTGGGGCAAAAATGCCCCACCGGCCCCGCGCTTAAACGCGCGGTGGAGCCGCCGCGAACAAAACTATGCCGGTTTACTACGACAAATCGCCTACTCCTAACCACACCGCATGTGGTAAAACCAAAACCGCAGGTAGACGGCTTGCAGCTTTGCGAAAAAGCCACGCGTGGTCGGACGCCTTCTTTTTATCGTAGTAAACCGGCATAGTTTTGAAATGGCATCATATCGGTAACAGTCATTGATCCCCCAAGGGCGGAGGAAAACGGATCATTTTTGCCTGATGGCTCCGAGTCGCACCCGTTTTCCTGCGAAAACGCTCGTGTCTCAACTTTGGTGAGACATTTGTCTCACGCCCAAAACCGAATCTGGAACATGTGTCACCTGCCCTAATTGCGTCTTATTCCGTAACTTTAGGCTGATGCAAGGTCTGAGCCTGCGAGAAGGGAGACGCGATGAGTAAGTACACGAGGGGTCTCTTGGCGGTGATACTGGCCGTAGTGCTGGTGTTGCCGGCTGCAGCATTTGCCATGCTGCCCGAGGCCAACGCCAGGTCCAGCACCGGAATGGACGGACCGACAATGGCCGGAAAGGTTGTCGACCCCGATACCAGCGGTCGCTGGGAAATCTGGGCGGCAGGCCACGGTGGCAATAAGGTAACGACCCAAAACGTCGGCCGAATCTGGACCGACAAGACGGTCAAGGCAACCGAGGAAAACGAAGAGTCGGATTTTCTGACTACACTTTCGGCCATGTCCTCGACGTCTAATTCAACCGTGACGGTTACCACGCCGCTCGACATCGTGATGGTGCTGGATGCTTCTGGCTCAATGGATCGCGCTATGGGCGATACCGACAACACTAAGCGCATTACAGCTCTGAAGAACGCTGCCTATAGCTTTATCGATACTATTGCCAAGCAAAACGAGGGTATCGAGGGCGTGGATAGGCAACATAAGGTTGCTATCGTTAAGTTTTCGGGAGATACGACCAAAAAGGTCGGTAATGATACCTATCGCGCTGACGGCTACACCTACAACTACTCGCAGGTGATGTCGGGCCTGACCGATTGCTCCGGCCCCGGCGTGACTGATCTTAAGAAAACAATTAAGGCTATTAAGCCTGCCGGCGCCACGCGTGCCGACTATGGTCTAGAACTGGCCGAGGGCATCACTTCTGGTCGCGCGGACGCCAAGAAGATTGTTGTGTTCTTTACCGACGGCACGCCAACGAAAGTTGACAAGTTTGACCCTGGCGTCGCCAACGATGCTGTGACGGCTGCCAAGAATATGAAGGACAGCAAGGCTGCCGTCTATACCATCGGCATCTTTGACGGTGCGAACCCCAGCGCCAGTATCCAAGATTCGAATACAAGCCAAGAAAACAAGTTCATGCAGGCCGTTTCGAGCAACTATCCCAATGCCACGGCATGGAACGCTCACGGCACGCGTGCGGAAAACTCCGACTACTATAAGTCGGCGACCAATGCCGAAGAGCTCAAGAAGGTCTTCGATGACATCTCTCAGGCCATCACATCGGAGCCGCCTTATCCGACCGAAATCCATAAGGGCTACGACGAGACCAAGTCCGGCTACATCACGTTTACCGACGAGCTAGGCGACTTTATGCAGGTCGACGGATTTGCCGAAGTCGTCATCAACGGCACGCCGTTTACCAAGGCGAGCAAGACGGTCAACAAAGAGACCAATACCGACACCTACGAGTTCGCCGGCAAGGCAAAAGACCTGCTCATTACCGTGCAGCGCGCCGGCGATGACAATCCCCAGAAGGGCGATATCGTAACGGTCAATATTCCTGCGTCGTTGATTCCGCTGAGTCACTTTAAGACCGTAGACGGCAAGCTTTCGGTCGACAGCGTAAAGCCCATTCAGGTGAAGTATGCCTCGAGCGTGAAGAGGGACGCCCTCGATAACCTGTTTACGCCTGAGAAGGTCACGGGACTCAAGGACTACATCGAGAACAATACGACTGTCGTTGACGGCACCAAGACCGTGAGTTTCTACGCGAACAAGTGGAGCGGTGGTGCGTTGGGTGATACGGTCGCGACCTTTGAGCCGGCCGACACCAACCGCTACTACTACTTCCAGAAGCAGACTCCCATTTACACGGACAAGGGCTGCACGCAGCCTGCAAAGAATTCGCTGACAGATACCGGCACCTATTACTACAAGGATGAGTTTGAGGAGCAGGGCTCGAACGGCGAGGCCAAGCCCGCCACCGCCGTCATCGAGTTTATCGGCGGCGACGCTGCGAAGTTTGACGGCGCTATTGTTGCCGACAAGGACGGCAACCTTTCGTTTAGCGTGGGAACCGCGCGTCTGGCCTTTATCGACGAGCTCCACACTACCAAGGGCAGCGTGGGCGGCAACAACACTGGCACTGCGACCGACGTTCTCAACCCCAAGTGGAACAACGTGTCCGCCAAGGCGACCGCGACGCATGTCAATTCCTACCTGGGCAACAACGGCAAGATTAGCTTTGCGTACAACATGACGCCGGCAACGGTAGAAACCGAGGCCGGCTTTGGCCTGACCAAGGTGCTCGAGGGTCGCGACTGGACGAAGGGGGACACGTTTGAGTTTGGGCTGACGTCCGAGAACGGTGCCCCGATACCCGAGTCCGCGACAGCGCCCGTGACCGCGTCTGTGACCAAGGACGATCTGGACGACAATGGTAAGGCTGTTATCGACTTCGGCACGATCAAATACACCGAGCCTGGCACGTACGTCTACAGGGTCAGACACTATGACCCAATCCAGGGGCACGGAAACGACAGGAGCCCCCGCTCGTGA
>UQXC01000088.1 GCA_900544995.1 uncultured Collinsella sp.
CTTGCCGCGGAGTTGTTCTGGCCCAGGCCGTTTTGATAGGCGCGCTCTTCTTCGTACAGGCGGCCGAGCGTGGGGGCATCGACGTTCTCGGCAAAGACCGAGAACTTGCCGGCGCGCAGCTGCGGATCGATCATAAAGCGCACGAGGGGCTCGCCGACAAAGACATAGCGGCGCTTTTCGGCCTGCGCCTTCACAAACTCGCGGACCTCGCGCGAAAGCTCGGGGTAGAACGGGGCGAGCATGGGATCGTCGTCGGCGGCGATAAGGATGGTATAGAGTGCCGGCGCCGTGTTGACGCCGTTGATCACCAGAGTCTGATCCTCCATGTCGCGAGCGGCCTGCTTGGCAAGCTTCTTAAAGGAGAACGGGGCACGGGTGGCACCGAAGATGCCGGCCACGTGGTCCTCGAAGATGTTCAGGAAGTTCACGAAAGATCACTCTCCGTATAGGTTCTTTGGTATCCGAGCAAATATAGGCATATCCCAACGATTATAGAGGATAGGATTCCCGCAACCGCCGCCTTGGCGATGACCGCGGCTGCAAGGCTGGCAATTTCCATATGGTGTGCAAGACAGGACGCCGCTGCGCAGCCGATGCCGGTGACAGCGATGGCGGCGATTGCGGCAAGGTTTGAGCCCTGATTGGCACGCTTGGCATGGGCATTGAGCAGCGCGGATGACGCTGCGGCAGTTGCCGCGGCCAGCCCAAAGGCAGCCCAAAGGAGCGGGTCTCCCAGCGCTGCGGCAACGTTACCGAGCCCCAGCACGCCTCCGGCTGAAAGCGCGACTGTCGCCAGGCGGGCAAAAAGCGCGCCCATGCCCGTTGCCGCGGCGGCGCTTGCCGGGCCGAGCCAAAATGACGCGACGCCGGCGGCGACCCCAGCTGCCAGGAAGGTATTGCCGGTCAGACAGCCAAGCGCGAGTGCACAGGTGAGTGCGGCGCTCGCGGCAGCCTCGGTGCGACCCCAGGCGATCCACCAACCGGACATGGCGGCGGCAAAGATCACCGCGACGGGCAACATCGACAGGATGCTCTGCGCCTGCATGGTGGCGTTGGCCATGAGCACCAAAAAGCCCACAGCCGAGATGGCCGAGCCAATCTGGGGGGCCAGGCCAGCCGCCGCTCCGATTGCGATAGCCGCAATGACCAGGCCGGGAAGCGCCGCGACCCCGGCCGTTTGCATCAGCAAAAAGCTAAAGGTGCCGCACGTTAGCGCCGAGATAGCGCGCATGGTGTAGTCGCGCGCATGGCTCCAGCGCGTGCCCGCCCAGCCAAGTGCGGGGTCGACCTCGATGGCGTCGTCCTCGTAGTGCGACGGCTCGATACCGTCGAGCTCCTGCTCGTCATCCGAAAGCTCGCCAACCATTTGCTCCAGGCTGCGACGGCCTTCGCGCACGCTGCCCAGACCGGCAAGGAGCTGGTCGCAAAATGCCTCGATGCTGTTGGGGCGGTCCTGCGGCATGGGGGAGAGCGCGCTCATGAGCGCGCTCTCGGCTCCCGGGGGAAAGTGTGGTATCAGCTCGCTGGGATAGGTGGCGCCGCCGATGATGCGGTCGAGCGAGTCGGCGGGCGTGGCCGCCATAAAGGGAGCGCTGCCGCACAGGCCCTCGTAGATCACACAGGCGAGGGCAAAGACATCGGCGCGCTCGTCGACCGTGCCGGTCTCGATATCGAGCTGCTCGGGCGGCATGTAGCCGATGGTGCCGCCGCGCGAGCCGCCAAAGCCACCGGCGGACGACAGCCGCGCCATGCCAAAGTCGGTGAGCTTTACATTGCCCGAGTGGTCGATGAGCACGTTGGCGGGCTTAATGTCCAGGTGGAGTACGCCATTACTATGGGCGAAGGTGAGCGCCTGGCCCAGGGCATCGGCAATGGCCGCGGCCTCGTCAAAGGTAAGTGAGTGGCCGTCCACGCGGTGCAAAAACTCGGCCAGCGACATGCCATCGACATATTCCATAACCAGGTAGGCATAGGCTGTGTCGTGCGTAAAGTCGATGACCTGCACGATATTGGGATGTTGAAGCATGGCGGCGGTGTGCGCCTCGCGCAGGACATCCATGATGTCGCTGGCGGGCATGCCGGCACCGTTGATAAGGGGGATGCGCTTAATGGCGACGCGGCGGCGCAGGTGCGTGTCGCGGCAGATCTCGATGGAGCCAAAACCGCCGGTCGCAAGTGTCTCGAGCGGCTGGTACCGCTTGAGCAGCTCGCGAGAGCTGGTGCCCTCCAAAGGAACGTCCGGCGAGAACCGGGCGGTATGTTGCGGGAAAAGCGGCATGGCCAACCCTCGTGCGTTTAAAGTTCGTTTGCGAGCGGCGGGCGCGGGGCCGAGCCATTCGCGGTGGCATAGATGCTGCTAGTGTAGCACGCTCGGGCGGATGGCGAGGATAACGGGATGCGAGGCTGCCTGTCTGTCTTGGCCTTAGCGCTTCTTCTTGTTCTTCTTCTGCTTGCGCTGCTTGCCCTTGGTCTCCTGGGGCTTGTCGCCCTGCTTGGCCTCGGCGGCGGCCTTTTCAGCCTTCATCTTCTTGCGTTTGGTCTCGATGCGGAGTTTTTGTTGATGCGCGCCTTAAGGAAGGTGCCAAACTGCTCGGCATCGCCGCGAATAAAGGTTTCCTTAGGGATCGTCACGCCCTGGTCGGCGAACATGGCCACAAAGATGCGCTCGCCGTCGAGCACGTGGTCGAGCTTCTCAAACGGGAAAAACTGCGACTTGCCGCTCTTGCCCCAAACCATCAGGCCGTCCTCGTTGGCGGCGACGCGGCGATAGCGGCCACCCATGGACTCGTCGGCCTCGACGGCGTCGATAAAGTCGCGGGCGAGGGTGTGGTGCAGGTTTTTGCTCCACCAGGCCAAAAAGGCGCCGAACACGATCAACACGACGCCAAACTTGATCCAGTTGCCGCCGGCCACCAGCATGCCGATGCCGATGAGCGCGGCAATTGCCGCGGCGACATACAGCGAGCCGCGACGCCTGGGCGAGGCGACCAGGCGGGCGAAGTCGGTGACCAGGTCGTTTTCGTACTGGTACTCGTTGAGGTACAGGATGCCGTCATCGGCTGCGGCCTGCTCCTCGAGCGCGACCTCGACCTGGTCGGCTGCTTCGGAGGGAACGAGGTTGCTCTCTGCGTCTGCCATGCTCTTTGGACTCCTATCGCGGCGGGCTCGCCGTACGGGTTATTATGAATGCAGTATGCCGTGCGACCGCATGGCCGTCGCGGCAACAAGACTCAGTATACCCGGGGGAGCACCCATGGAATCGTTGTACCGAAAGTATCGCCCGCTCACCTTCGACTCCGTGGTGGGCCAGCAGCATATCGTCTCGACGCTCGAGCACGCCATCACCGAGGGACGCCTGTCCCACGCGTACCTGTTCTGCGGACCGCGCGGCACGGGCAAGACCACCATGGCGCGCATTCTGGCCAAGGCGCTGCTGTGCCGTAATGCCGAGGCAGCGCGCGCCGAGGGTGCAAGCGGCTGCATGCCCGACGGTACTTGCGAGGAGTGCGAGCTCATTGCCGAGGGCAACCACCCGGATGTCTACGAGCTCGATGCCGCAAGCCGCACGGGCGTGGACAATGTGCGCGAGGAGATCATCAACTCCGTCAACTTTGCCCCGGTGCGCGGCAAGTACAAGATCTATATCATCGACGAGGTCCACATGCTCACGACGGCGGCGTTCAACGCGCTGCTCAAGACGCTTGAAGAGCCGCCGGCACACGTGATCTTTGTGCTGTGCACCACCGACCCGCAAAAGATTCTGGAGACCATCCTCTCACGCTGCCAGCGTTTCGATTTCCATCGCATCGGCAACGAGGATATCGAGCATCGCCTGGCATACGTGTGCGAGCAGGAGGGCTTCGATTACGACGACGAGGCGCTGGCTATCGTGGCGCGCCATGCAAAGGGCGGCATGCGCGACGCGTTGTCCACGCTGGAGCAGCTGAGCGTCTTTGGCAACGGTTCTGTGCATGCGGACGACGCCCGCTCGCTTTTAGGCGAGGTTTCGGACCAGATTCTGGGCGAGTTTTCCCGCGCCATTGCCGATCGCGATGTTGCCGAGCTGTATGGGCTTATTCGCGCGCAGGTCGAGGAAGGTAACGATCTGCTGGAGCTGACGCGCGACCTGGTGGCGCACGTGCGCGACGTGTATGTTGCCTGCGTTACTGGTGCCCGTGCCGAGTTGTTTGAGGGCGGCTCCGAGCAGGCCGAGGCGCTTGCTGCCGAGGCCGCTGCCTTTGGCGAGCATCCTGCCGACCGCCTGGCTCGTGTGCTGACAGTGCTCGACGATGCCGCACTGGAGATGAGGGGCGCGAGCGACGTGCGCCTGGTGCTCGAGATTGCCTGCACGCGTCTGGCGCGTCCCGAGGCTGATTTAACGATTGAGGCATTGGCCGAGCGCGTGGCACGCCTGGAGGCCATGGTTGCCAACGCCGCCGTGCCGGCGAGCG
>UQXC01000089.1 GCA_900544995.1 uncultured Collinsella sp.
GGGATAGCGGTCCTCAAAGTCCTGACGGTACTTGTTGCTGTTGGTTCCCGGCTCGTTGTCGCCTGCCAGCGGCGCCACGATTTCGTCCTTATGGTCCGCGGGCTTTGCGTACTTTAGGCTGATCTCCCAGGCATCGCAGATTGCGTCGATGCGGTGGTCCAGGTCGTCATACAGGGCAACGATGTCTTTCCAGGAGCTGTAGTTCTTAGAGCCCATGGGGACGTCCAGGTCCTCGACGATATCGTAGTACTGCTCGATGGTGTCTTCCGTGCGCTCGGCGACGTCGGCGAGATTTTGACGGGCGGTGCGATCTTCTTCCAGATAGCTGCCATTGAAGGCCTGCGCGCAGGCGCGGACCTGGCTATCGAGATCTTCGAGCTGATCGTAGTATTCGCTCAGGCGACGGTAGAGGTTTTGCTCGGAGAGGGTTGCCTGGCTGCCATCCTCGTCGTCCTCGTCGTCATCGTCAAAAAGGCTATTGGGGTCGCCGAGAGACTTAAGGTCATCATCGTCAACATCATGGTGCAGCTTAGTAATCTCGGCAGTCGTTTGCGTGGCGGCGTTGTCGAAAGGCTTGATCACAAAAAAGATGACCAAGGCGATGATGATTGCCACCAGCACAACGATAACGGCGATAAGCAGCTTGGTACCGCTCTTTCTGGGGGCGGGTGCCTGTGGCGAAGTGGGCGCGTACGCAGACGCCGGTTGCTGTTGGGTCGGGATGTCCGCGACGGGCATGCGCTGCGTCGTTTCGACTGCCGCGGGGCCGGCAGCGGGGTCGGGGCGATAGACGAGGGGGTCGTCCGGCTTAGCTTGCGGCGTATCGAGGGAGCCGGTCTGCTCAAACGCGGGTCGGCCATTGCTCGCAGCTGTCTGCTCAACGGGTGCACCGCACGAGGTGCAGAACTTGGCATCATCTGCAAGAAGCTTGCCGCACGAGGCGCAATACCGAGACATTGCCACTCCTTTCGCCGCATTTCAATGCAATACGACGATTATACCCACCGTTCAAAATTCCCCATCATAAGTTGCGGTGAAATAGGGACTGTTTGGCGGTCTCAGAGCTTCAATCAGTCCCTATTTCACCGCAACTTTGGAAAGGCACCTTTAGCCATTGGGGACGCACCGAGCACTGGGGTATCATGGCTTGGTTGATATATCTGCATTTACGCGCCTTGTAGGAAGGGGCTGCGCCCATGGCTTTTGAGCCCGCTCAACATAGCTTTATCACGCTCGAGGGCGTCGACGGTGCCGGCAAGTCCACGCAGGCGCGCCTGCTTGCCCGCGCTCTTGAACTCGCTGGCTACCAGGTTGTGAGCCTGCGCGAGCCGGGCGGTACCGCCATCAGCGAAAAGATCCGTGCTCTGCTGCTCGACCCCGCCAACACGGCGATGGGTGACACCTGCGAGCTGCTGCTCTACGAGGCGGCGCGTGCCCAGCTGGTGCACGAGGTCATAGCTCCCGCCCTTGCTGCCGGCAAGGTGGTCCTGTGCGACCGCTTCTACGATTCCACAACCTGCTATCAGGCGTTTGCCGATGGCCTCGACCGTCAGATGGTACGCGATGCCAACAACCTGGCTGTCGCCGGTACGCATCCGGCGCTCACGCTCGTCTACCACATCACACCCGAGCAGGCGGCGCTACGCATGGCATCCCGTGGCGCGGCAGATCGCATGGAGGCCAAGGGCACGGCCTTCCAAGAGCGCGTCTACCAGGGATTTTGCGCCATTGCCGCCGAGGAGCCAAACCGCGTAAAGCTCATCGACGCGACCGCGTCCATCGAGGACGTCTTCGCGCAGACGGTCGAGCAGGTTCGCGCCTACGGCCTCGACATTTCCCAGGACGCCGTCACCGCCGCGCTTGCCCAGGAGGCCGAGTAACATGGCCCCCGCTCAGGCAAGCCTGCTGGCCAAGCTCGACACCCAAGAGCGCGTGCGTGACTTTTTGACCAATGCCGTCTCCAGCGGTCGCGCATCGCACGCCTACCTGTTTTTGGGCGCGCCCGGCGCGGGCAAGCTCGACGCCGCGTGGGCGCTCGCCCAGGCCTTCCTGTGCGAGCAGGATGGCTGCGGCTCATGCGATAGCTGCGTGCGCGTCGCCCGCCATACGCACCCTGACGTGCACTATTACACGCCCGAGAGCGCCACGGGCTACCTCATCGCCCAGACCCGCGAGCTGCTCGATGACGTGCCTCTGGCGCCCATCCGTGCCAAGGCCAAGGTCTACATCATCGACCGTGCCGAGCAACTGCGCGCCAACACTGCCAACGCACTGCTCAAAACACTCGAGGAGCCGCCCGAGGGCGTTATGTTCATCCTGCTGGGCACCTCGGCAGACGTGATGTTGCCCACCATCGTGAGCCGCTGCCAGTGCGTGCCGTTTCGGCTGGTATCGCCCGCCGTCGCCGCGCAGGCCGTGAGCCGCGCCACCGGTCAGGACCCTGCGCGTTGCCGCATGGCCGTCGCCGTAGCGGGAAGCCCCGCGCGTGGCATCGAGTTCCTCAAGAGCGCCGAGCGCCAGGACGCCCGCCGTCAGATGGTTCGCGCCATCGATTCGCTTATCGCCGCCGACGAGGCCGACGTGCTCAGCCGCGCCAAGTCACTCATCGTCGCCGTTAAGGCGCCGCTCGCCGAGGTCAAGTCCACGCAGGAAAAGGTGCTCGAGCAAAACGCCGACTACCTGTCGCGTGGAGCATTGAAGCAGCTTGAGGACCGCAACAAGCGCGAACTCAACGCGCGCGAGCGTTCGGGTATCATGGAAGCGCTGGCGAGCGCGCGGACGCTCATGCGCGACGTGCTGCTGACGCTTCAGGACGAGGCAGCCGACGTGGTGAACGAAGACGTGCGCGACACGATCGGTCGGCTTGCCGCCGCGACCAATGTTGCGGGTGCCACCCAGGCGCTCGAGGCAGTCGCGACCGCCGAGCGCAACATCGCCAGAAACGTTACTCCCCAGCTGGCCATCGAGGTCATGCTGTTCGATATCAGGAAGGCACTGAAATGCCGTTAGTTGTACCCGTTAAGTTTACCTACGCCTCGCGCGACCTGTGGTTCGACCCGCAGGATCTGGATATCCTCGAGGCCGATTATGCCATTTGTTCCACCGAGCGCGGAACCGAGATCGGCCTGGTCACGGCCGATCCCTTCGAGGTGCCGCAAGACGAGATCGGTCAGCCGCTCAAGCCCGTGCTGCGCGTGGCGAGCGACATCGACCTGCAGCTTGCGGACGACCTAGCCATCCAGGGCGACGAAGCCATGGTCGACTTCCGCCGTCTGGTCAAAGAGCTCGACCTCGAGATGAAGCCGGTGGGCGTCGAGTACCTGTTTGGCGGCGAGAAGGCCGTGTTCTACTTTGCGGCCGAGGAGCGCGTCGATTTTCGCCAGCTCGTCAAGGATCTGTCCTCGACGCTGCACATTCGCGTCGACATGCGCCAGATCGGCGTGCGCGACGAGACCCGCCTGGTGGGTGGCTATGCCCAATGCGGGCAGGAGCTCTGCTGCACGCGCTTTGGCGGACAGTTTGAGCCCGTCTCGATTCGCATGGCAAAAGAGCAAGACCTGCCGCTCAATTCCTCCAAGATCAGCGGCGTGTGCGGTCGTCTGATGTGCTGCCTGCGCTACGAGTTCGAGGCCTACAAGGACTTTAAGAGCCGTGCGCCCAAAAAGAAGACGCTCATCGATACGCCGCTTGGCAAGGCGCGTATCCAGGAGTATGACACGCCGCGTGAGCAGCTGGTGCTGCGCCTGGAGAACGGCAAAGTCTTTAAGGTCAACCTGGCCGATATGACGTGCTCGGAGGGCTGCAAAAAGAAGGCCGCCGAGCAGGGCTGCAACTGCCGCCCCGACTGCGTGACGCGCGACGTGCTCGAGCGCATTGAGTCGCCCGAAATGCGTCTGGCGCTCATGGAGCTCGATCGCGAAAACGGCGTCGATGTGGGCGATGGCCTGTCGAGTGCCGACCGTCTGGCCGGCACGTCGATGCCCAAGCGCCGTCGTCGCGATGCTGAATCCGATGCTCGCGCCGGTCAGGGTCAGGGCGAGGGCCGTGGCCGCGGAAAGGGCCGCGGTAAGGCCGAGGCACCCGAGGCCGAGGAGGCCGCCGGTGGCCGTCGCCGTCGCAAGCGCGCGGGCTCGGGCGATGCTACCGA
>UQXC01000090.1 GCA_900544995.1 uncultured Collinsella sp.
GCAGCACAGCTCATCCGGCCGCCATGCAAGGCGGGCCGCGCCGGAAACCCACCGGCGCGGCCCGCTTTTTTTGACTCACGCGACACGCTCGCGGATCGAAGGTGACTGCTTTTCCCGTTACCTAGTACTGCTCGATGCCCATGTAGCGACGAACCTCGGGGCTGTGGTCAAACACCTTGCCGCGGGCGGCGCGCAGCTCGCAGCTCATGTTGTAGAAGAAGATCGGCTCCAGGTACGAACGCACGCTGGCGGGCACCTCGCCCACGCCGTACTCGAGCGCGTCGAGCACCATAATCGTGTCAGTGTGCGTGTTGAGGAACGCCAGCGCGCGCTCCTCCATGGGGCGGCACTCGCCCGATCCGAGCTGCACAAAGTAGAACACGCCGGGCTCGGTAGCCTCGAAAGGACCGTGGAAATACTCGCCGGAGTGGATGTAGCAGCAGTGCTGCCACTGCATCTCCATGAGCGAGCAGATCGCCATGGCATAGGTCTGGCTAAAGTTGGGGCCGGAGCCCAGGATATAGAAGAACTTGTGCTGCTGGCAGAGCTCGGCAAAGCGGGCGCCCAGCTCGGCGTTGACCTTCTCACGGGCGGCGGGCAGCAGCGCATCCATCTGCTTGAGGCCCTCATACATGTCGGCGAGTGCCTCGTAGCCTTCCTGCTGGTCGAGCAACTCGGCGGCGATCAGAGCGCCGATGCCCTGCGGCACCTCGGCCTGCGACACACCCTCACCCCACGGATAGACCCAGGTAGTCCACTTGCCGTTGTCGATCTTTGAGCCCTCGCAGTCGGTAAGGGCAATGACCTCGGCACCGGCGGCCAGCGCCATCTCGCAGCCGTCGACGACCTCCTGCGTGTTGCCGCTGTGGCTGCAGGCGATGACGAGCGACTTCTCGCCAAGACTCTTGGGAGCCATCAGGCAAAACTCGCGCGCCGTGTAGACCGTCGAGGTAAACGTGGTGGCCTCACGCTTGAGCAGTTCGTTGGCCGGCATCAGGTCGATCATCGAACCGCCACAAGCGATCCAAAAGACGTTCTCGATCTTGCCCTTGCGCTCGATGATTTCCTGAACCAGATCATGTGCGTTCATGCTGATGCTCCTCCTTGTGGGGCGGCTTTGAACGACGACAGCTCGTACCTGCTGTCGTTCTATGTTGTCCTATTTATAGCACGTGTAACAACGCCCGTGAAGTCATCTCAGCAAATTTGTTCTATATTGTTCTATCTGTGGACGTTAGATGTCAAAGACGTAGCGCGAGCCCACGATCTTTTGGCGGCCGAGCAGTAGAGGGCGCCCGCCGGCGTCGGTAAAGTAGGCCTCCATATAGAAGAGCGGCTCGCCGACCGGCACCTCCAGCAGCGGGGCCGTCTGAGTATCGGCAAGCGCAATCTCCACGGTGCAGGGGTCGGACTTGAGCGGCGCGCGACCCGAATGCTCGGCAACGAGCGCAAAGATTGAGTTATCGGTGAGGTCCTCGTCGGCCAGCGTCTGCAGGTAGGGATGGTCGGCGAGCACAAAGGCGTTGTTCTCGAGCATGACGGGAATGCCGTCGGCCGTGCGCACGCGCTCGACCACGATAAGCTCGCAGCCGGGCTCCACGCCAAAGAACGCCGCATCCTCGTGCGTCGCCGCGACCACCGTGCGCGACACCAGACGCGCACCCGGCACCATGTCGTTGGCGGCACAACCCTCGGTGAAACTCTGGACGTCACCCTTCTGGCGAATCTTGCGTTTGAGCTTGGGAGCGCACACAAACGTGCCCCTCCCCTGCTGGCGGTTGAGATACCCCGCACGCGACAGCTCCTCGATGGCGCGGCGCACGGTGATGCGCCCCACGCCGTAGGACTTCGCGAGCTCTATCTCGGCAGGGATGCGCGAGCCGGCTGCGTACACGCCGCGCGCGATCTCGCCCTTTAGGTCGTCCATAACCTGCTGGTACAGCGGCACGGCGGGCACGTCAGTGCGGTCGGTTTTATCGTCGAATGCCATCGTTACGCTCCATCCCGTGCATGCTCGGACTCAAATTCTTCAATCGCCGCCATAAACTGCTCGCCAAAGGCGTCGGCTTTTTTCTCGCCAATGCCGTTGACCTGGATCAGCTCGTCGCGCGTCTGTGGACGCAGGCGGCACAGGCCGCGCAGGGCCTTGTCGGAAAAGACCATATACGGCGCCATCTCCAGCTCCGTCGAGATCTCCTTGCGGAGGGCACGCAGGCGCTCGAACAGCTCGGCATCATCGCCAACGCGCGGGCGCTGATCCAGCTCGGCCTCCTCGCGCAGCAGATCGACGGCGCGGCGGGCGCGGGCCGAGGCCTTGCGCTTGGACGCGCGACGCTTAACGGTAAAGGCGAACGCCTCGTCCTCGACCTCGCCGGCACGCGGACCCAGTCCCACGACTGGGTACTGCCCCTGCGAGGTGGCCAAATAACCGCGACCGCACAGCTGGCCGATGATGTCCTTGATGCGCCCGACCGATTCGCTCGACAGCTCACCGTAGCCGCGCTCCTCGTCCAGATGCATCTGGCGAATGCGCTCGGTGTTGCCGCCGTGGAGCACGTCGGCGATCAACGACTTGCCAAAGCGCATGGGTCGCGTGGCCACATAGCGCACAGCGGCGCGGGCCATATCGGTGACGTCCTCGACCTCGAACTGCGTGAGACAGTTGCTGCAGTTGCCGCAGCCCTCGGCGTCGTCTGCCGTGCCGCCCGCGGCGGGCGCCGCACGCTCCGCCCCCGGCCCCGAACGTGCCCG
>UQXC01000091.1 GCA_900544995.1 uncultured Collinsella sp.
CAAGGCGGGCCAGCGACTCCTAGGTTCACGTTGTCGTGGCCGCCGGCGGCAAGCGCCGCGTCCACTAGGTTGTCGACGCAGATTTGCGCGGTTGAGGACTGCGTGGCGATGTTCTCGATATCGCTATCGGGAATCATGCTCGAAAGGCCGTCGGAGCACAGGATCAGGCGGTCGCCTTCCTCGATATGCAGAGTGAAGTGGTCGGCATACATGGCGGGGTCCGAGCCCAGCGCGCGGGTGATGACCGAACGGTTGGGGTGGACGCGAGCCTCATCTGCCGTGATCTCGCCGGCGTCCACGAGCTCCTCCACGTAGGAGTGGTCGCGGGTCACGCGGATGAGCGTGCCCTCGTGGAGCAGGTAGGCGCGAGAATCACCCACGTGGGCGATGGCGAGCGTGTCGTTTTCGATATAGGCGCAAGTGGCTGTGCAGCCCATGCCGGGCTTGCCCAGGCCATTCAAGGCAGCCTCGATTACGGCGGCGTTGGCGGCCTCGACGGCTGCCGCCAGGCGTGCGGCGTCGGCAGACTGAGGAGCTGTCTTGGCGATGGTCTCGACAGCGATAGAAGAGGCCACCTCGCCGGCAGCGTGACCACCCATGCCGTCGCATACGCAAAAGAGCGGCGACTGCACCAGGTAGGAATCCTCATTGTGCGGGCGCACGCAGCCAACGTCGGAGCGGGCGCCCCACATGAGTTGCGTGGTGGTGCCGGCATCATAGGTCGAGTCGGTCTCGATGCGCTCCTCGGTTAGGGGTTCAAAGCTCATGGTCGAGCCGGGGTCTTTGAGCTTGGCCTCAACGGCGGCAACGTCGATTTCGGCTGTGTCACCGGGAGAGACGGTGTCGGTCTCGGCGTTTGATTCGGAATCGCCGGTGTCCGGGGAGTCCGGCTCCTCGGATGCGCGGGCGGTCGACTCGTCATCTTGCGGGCTGACGTCTATAGGCTCGGGCGTCGGCGTAGACGCGGGCGCAACCTCGGATGCCGGGGCTATGGGAAACGCCGGCGCGGCGGGCTCGGGTGCCGCAAACACCGCAGCGCTCTCGTTGATTGCCGCGGCGACGGGCTCTGCAAAGTGAGCCGGCGCCGGGGTTGCTTCGGGCGCTGCGGGCTGTTCCGCAGCATGTGCGCCGATGGGCGCCGCTACGGCATCCTCTTCGTCCTCGTTATCGGCGAGATCCGAAATATCATGCGTTACATGCGAAAGAGGCGGGGAGAACACGGTGTCCTCGGGCTCCACGGGTGCGGAGCCTGCCGGAGCGGCGTGGGCCGGCGCAGCTGTGGTGGCGGCCGGTGCCTCGGTCATAGTTGCGGACTTGTTCTCCTCGTCGATCATCGACGGTTCACCTTCATGACCACGTCGCCAATCTGGACTTCGTCGCCTTCGCGCAGCGTTGCGGGCTCCACGAGCTGGCGGCCGTTGACGAGCGTGCCGTTAAGCGAGTTGAGGTCCTCGATGATGAGCGCCGGGCCCTGCAGCGAAAAGCGCGCGTGCGAGGCTGAAACGAACGGTTCGTTGATGCAGATGTCCGAAGATGGCGAGCGACCGACGATGACGGGGCCGAGCATGTCTACGTGGATGCCGCGGATACCGCGCGGACCCTTGTCCACATCGATCGTCCAGATAGCCGAGTCGCGGCGCTGTCCACGCACAAGTCCCACGCCGGTCTTCATGACGGCGAACAGAAAGATATAGAGCAGGGCGACCAGGACGATGCGGCCTGCAAAAAGGACGATATCGATGTTCATAAGCGACTATCCCCTAAATTCAAAGGTACTCAGGCCAAACGTCAGCAGATCGCCGTTGCGCAGCGGGCAGCGCGTAATGCGGCGGTTGTTGACGAGCGTGCCGTTGGTGGAATTGAGATCCTCGATCGACCAATCCGAGCCCGTAAAGGTGAGCTGGGCGTGGCGGCGCGACACGTTGGGGTCGCGCAGGGCAATGTCGGAAACTGAGCGCTCGCGACCGATGGTCACCTGTGCGGAGGTGATGCTATGGCTCTCGCCGCTCACGACGTCGACGAGCTGGGCGAGCGGACGCTGCGGGGCGCGAGTGCTCGCCATGTTGGAGGCGATGCCGGCTGCGGCGCCTAGGCCCACGGCGGCACCGGTCGCGGCGGCTCCGCCCATGCCGGCAAGCGCGTCACGCGAGACGGTCTGCGGCACCGGGATGGGAGCG